>CAYTQL010000043.1:0-4690 GCA_964439555.1 uncultured Planctomycetaceae bacterium
GCGGTCCCGATGCAGATCTGCACCATGTGCTCGCCGGCCGGCTTGTGACGGAACTGCGAATAAAAGGTCGAGACGCCGACGATCTGGGCGGGGGTGATCTCGGTCAGCTCGCAGAGCCGCCGCAGGGCGGGCTCGGGCAGGTAGCGGTAGTGCTCCTGGAGCGCCTGGAGCAGGGGCACCACGGCCCCGGCGCCGCGTCCGATCTTCTCCACGGCCTTGTCCACGAAGGACAGGTCGAGCTGTTCGGGCTCAGGTTGCGTTGTCGGTTCGAGAACGTCGGTCATGCTTCACTCGGATTCGTCCGGCGAGGCGCCCCCCGCGGGTGCGGTGCGCGTCGCGGGCTGCGTCTCGGCGGTCGGGGCGGGTTGCGTTTCGGTCGCGGCGATGCAGTAGAGGCGTTGGGTTCCGCGGAGGAACATCCGCCCCGGGCTGAACGCCGGGGAGGCGTGGAACCCCTCGCGGTCGCGGCGGGAGAGCTCGTCGTAGTTCGCCGCCAGCATCGAATTCTCGGCGAGCAGCTTGCTTTCCTCCCCGGCCGCGTAGACGTACACGACGCCCTTCTCGTTGACCCAGTAGATGCGCTCGCCGCTGACGAGGGTCGGCGAGGCTTCGTACTTGCCCCGCTCGCCGCCGCGCCAGAGCTGCTCGCCGTCTGACGCCCGGTAGCAGATCAGCTTTCCCCCGTCGTCGGCGGCGTAGACGTACCCGTCGGCGGCGAGGGGGCTGACGACTTCGCCGGCGCCCTGCTCGGCCTTCCAGGCGACCTGCTCCTCGGTGATCTCGCCCTCGACGCCGGGGTCCACGGCGAAGAGCCCGTGGCGGTCCATCGCGGCGTAGACGTGCGTCCCGTCCCACGCCGGCGACGGGGCCACGTCCCCGCCGAGCAGCTTCGCCCGCCAGAGTTCCTTTCCGGTTTCCGGATCGTTCCCGAAGACGTAGGGGTTGGTCACGGTGATGAGCTGGTCGCCCGCCTCCCGGCGGATGACGATGGGGCTGGCCCAGGTGACGATCTCGGGGCGGGGGATCATCCACTCGGGCTTGCCGGTCTCCACGTTCAGCGCCAGGAGGCGCGGGCGGGTGTTCTCGCCCGGTCCGAGGTCCAGCTCCAGCAGGAGCAGGTTCCGCCAGGTCGTCAGCGAGGAGGAATGACCGTAGTTGATCTCGAGGGGCCCGACGTTGCGGGTCCAGAGGACCTCGCCGGAGAAGTCCACCGCCGCCAGGTCGCCGTTGGCGAAGAGGGCGAAGAACCGCTTCCCGTCGGTGCACCCGGTGGGTGCGGCGTAGCCGGTGCCCCGGTGCACGCGCGGGGCGGGGATTTCGGGCGTCAGCTTGACTTCCCGGCGCCAGAGCAGCGCGCCGTCGGCGGCGTCGTAGCAGTAGATTTCCCGCTGCTCGGGGGTCGCGCCGGTGAGGAAGATGCGGTCGCCCCAGACCACCGGCGAACTGTGCCCCTCCAGCGGGACCTCGACCGACCAGGCGATGTTGTGCTTCTCGGCGAGGTTGAACTCGAGCGGAATCTCCCCGCCCTCCCATACGCCCATGCCCGCGAAACCGCGGAAGCGGGGCCAGTTCCGCTTGAGCGCCTCGTCGCTCGGCCAGGTGGGCCCGGCGGGCTTTGCGCCGCCGTCCGGACCGGTCGCGACCGGCAGCGCGTCCAGCGGCGTGCGGTAGTACACCGCCGCGAAGCCCACCGTCGCCAGCAGCGCCAGCAGCGTGATCCCCGTGGCCGCGAACGCCAGGCCGCGGGGCAGCGTGATCCGCGGCTGCCGGCGATCATGCTTGGGGTCGGGCTTCCGCTTGGCGAAGTGCACCGCCAGGCGGGCGGAGAGCACGCCGACCAGCGCCAGGAGAATCAGCAGCCAGCGTCCGCGCTGGTGGAGCTGCATGTTGCGGTAGTACGTCTCGCGGATTTCCAGGTCCACCTCGCGGAGGCGGTTGACCACCGCGGGGTCGTCCGGGTTGGCGAGGAAGTCGCGGCGGACCTCCTGGAACCGGCCGGAGCCCTCCTGGGGGTCGGTGGCGATGGGGTTGCGGTAGACCGCGCCCATCAGCACGCCGACCACGATCGCCACGGCCAGGGCGACCGCGGCGGAGCCGATCGCCGCGTAGAACCGCACGCCGCAGCGTTCGCGGCGGCGCGGGGCGTTGGCGTCGGGGAGCGTCTCGCTCGGGTTGTCGGCGGGTTGGGTCATACGTCGGTCAGGTCACACGGGCCTGAAGGTCTCTTCGCCGCCGCTGTCTCCGCGGCGCTTGTGCTCGACGGGGCAGAAGTCCATGCATCGTCCGCAGGAGACGCACCGCCCGGGCTCGGCCGTCCAGTCTTTGCGGCGTTCGGGCAGGGCGAACCGCAGCAGCTTGCAGGCGATGACCAGCCCGAGGAAGCCGCCGAGGATCATCCCGCCCCAGTAGAACTCCTCGCGGATCGCCGCCGCCCGGGCGTAGAGTTCCTCCGCCTCCCCGCCGTGGGCGCGGAAGCTTTCGGAGGGGTCGGTCTCGGTCGCCTCGCGGGGGACCTTCTCGCCCCGCTCGTTTTCGACGAGCCACTCGCCGGTTTCGCGGAGGCGGACCTCCTCGGCCAGGCGGACGGTGTAGTTGAGCTTGCTCAGCGGGGTCCGGAGCAGCGCCCCGGCGCCGACGCCGAGGGCGATCAGCAGCGGGAAGGCGGCGATCGCCCCGACCAGGCGCGTCTTGTCGCCCCTGGAGACGCTCTCGGACGCCTCGGTCGGCGGGAGGATCGCGTCGAAGGGGCAGGCGTTCTCGCAGAGGCGGCACTTGACGCAGTCGTCCGGGGTGATCCGCACCCGGTGGCGCGAGAGGCGCCCCAGCGGGCGGAACAGCGCCCCCAGGGGGCAGAGGAAGCGGCAGTACGCCCGGCCCACGAACGCGCAGAGCACCAGGAACAGGACGCCGAAGAGGATGAAGTTGAGCATCCCACTGAAGCGGAAAATCCGCACGAACGGATCGTATCGGCAGATGATGTATCCGCTGTTGGTGGCCGCCAGGAGCACCGCCAGCCCGAGGTAGACCCACGCCAGCGTGCTCAGCGACACCTCCAGCCAGCGGGGAACCCGCAGCGGGTGGATCAGCACCGCGTCCTGGATGCCCCCCAGCGGGCAGACGGCGCCGCAGAAGGTCCGCCCGAACAGCAGCGTGAAGATGATCGGAACCAGGAAGAACAGCAGCACGAACAGCGGGAGGAGATACCCGGGGTTGAACAGCCCGTCGGCGACGTTCCCGATCGCCCCGATCGGGCAGATGCACCCGCCGCGCCAGAAGCCCCAGTACAGCAGCATCGCCAGCATGGCGACGAACACCCCGCGCCGCCGGCGCACCACCAGCACCAGCGCCGAGACGATGATCAACTCGCCGACGAGCACCCCCACGTCCACCCAGCCCCACCAGCTCGGCGCCTCGGGACGCGAGGCGGTCGGAATCTGGTAGTTCTCGAACTCCGGGGGAGGGAAGCGTTCGAGCCCGGCCGCGACGCTCGCGACGGTCAACAGGGGAATCAGCACCGCCGCGTACTTCAATGCTCGCCTTCCTTCGTGCGTTCCCCGACCGGCTTGTTGAGCAGCTCGTCCTTCATCAGGTACGGCTCGGAGGCCGGCACGCGGACGAAGGCGTCGGCGGGGCAGGCCTCGGCGATCGCGCACTCGTTGCAGTTGAGGCACCGGTCGTGGCGCAGTTGCAGGTGCAGCGACCCGTTCCCGAACTCCGCGCAGCCCTGGATGCACTTGCCGCAGGCGACGCAGAGCTCCTCGTCGATCAGGTACTCGTAATACGGGCGCTCCGGGGTCACACGCTTGCGGGAGATCGCGTTGACCGGGCAGAGCTGGTTCTCGGCCGCGGGGTTCTCGGTGTTCGCCTCGGGATCGAAGTACCCGAAGCACAGCTCGCAGTACCCGCAGATGCTGAAGGCGTGGACGCACTTGCTCGCCGAGGGCTCGAGCACGCAGTGGGTCGCGCAGTTCCCGCAGGCGGTGCACTTGAGCGGGTCGATCTGCCAGACGAGGTTCTCCTCGGCCGAGGCTTTCGCCACGTACCCGAGCATCCCGCCGACGGCGAGAAACCCGACGCCGCGGGCGCCCGCCTTGAGCACATCGCGCCGGCTCAGCTTGTCGTTCGTGTCATCAGGCATGGTCGATCAGCTTTCGGCGGCCCCGCTAGCTGCGGCGGGCCTTGCGTTGGCTGGCAGAGTTCGGATGTCGCGGGGTCCGCCGGGGCTGTTGGCGGCGGTAGCGCTGCGCCTGGTCGAGGGTGCAGCCTTGCAGTTCGCCGCAGCCGTCGCACCCGCCGAGGCGGCAGGTGATCTGGCGGCGCCACAGCAGCAGGCCCGTCCCGGCCGCGGCGGCGCCGGCGGCGGCCCATCGGCCGGTGCGGCGGAGAAATTCTCTTCGGGTGGTCTCGCTCACGGTATTCCCTACTTCCTTCAACGGTCGGCGGGGGCGGTCGGGTTGCCCGGCTCGGAGGTTTCGTCCTCCTGCTTCGGCTCGAAGATGCGCACCGCCTTGGCGTACGGGTCCAGCACGAGCACGCGCCCGAGCGGGTCGACGGCGATGTCCATTCCGCGGGTCGCCAGTTCGCCGTAGCACAGCGCCACCGCCACCACCGCCGCCAGCCACGCCAGCACGGTTTGCTCAGAGCACCAGCGATCCATGAACCCACGATCCAAGAGCCAGTTCCCACCTTT
>CAYTQL010000043.1:4700-7879 GCA_964439555.1 uncultured Planctomycetaceae bacterium
TCGCCTCGCCGAACGGCTCGAAGTCCGTGCTGGCGACGACGCTCTCCAGCGTCCCCTGCTTATCGGAAGGTCCGTCCGGTTTCCAGACCTTCACGGTGTAGGAGGCCTTTTCGCTGGTCACCAGCCGCCCGTCGGGAAACATCGCCAGGTGCGTCGGGTTGCAGCAGCCGCAGAACCCGTCGATCCGCGGCGTGCTCTTGCCCCAGGTGTATTGCAGGGACGCGGTGTCCACGTGATAGACGCGAATCCGCTGGCGTCCGGGGTCCACCACCCGCAGCAGTCCGTCGGGCCCGAGGGCGATGTCCAGGTACGGGCTCGGGCAGATGATGTCCGGCACGTTCTGCGTGGGGTCCTTCTTGCCCAGCGTCCCGAGCAGCTCCCCCGTCGCGTCGAACCGCCAGACCCACCCCGCCCGGCGTCGGACGCCGGAGACGAAGACCTCGTCCCCCACCGCCAGGATACCCGCCGGGCGGGCCTCGGGGTCCGGGAGGGCGAAACGCCGGATTTCCGAGCCGTCCGGGCTGAAGAGGCGGACTTCGCCGTCCACGGCCGCGAAGAGCACGCCGTCGGCGCGGACGGTCAGGGCCCGCGGACGCCGGCCGAGGGGAATCCGCCCGACCCGTTCGCCGTCCGGCGTCAACCGGTCGATGCGGTCGTCCCCGCCGACGTAGATCGTCCCGTCCGGCGCCGCGGCGAGGCTCAGCGGACCATCCATGCCCGTCGCCAGCGTCGTCGCCTGCGCCCAGGTCGCCAGCGCGGGCTCTACGGTCCGCATCCCGACGTTCTTGTCGTAGACGAACTCGTCCCGCAGCCCGGACCCGCCGGTGCCGAAGACGTCGCCCCGCAGCGCGAAGATCGACGCCACCACGGCCACGATGACCACCCCCGCGATCGCGAGGATGCCCTTGAGCCCCAGCGGACGGGGCGTATCGGCGACCTCGTCGTCGCGGACCGGTCCGACGGGACGCTTCATCTTGCAGAAGGGCCCGCAGCGTCCGCCCTGGTTGTTTCCGTTCTCAGTCATGGTTCATTGTCGCAGTATCGCGGCCGGGCCGGCGGATTCGCCCGCAGGGGCCCGGAACCCACGTCGCGTCCCGCCCCGGGTCGGTCGTTCCGGGGTTACTCGCCCAGCTTCACGCAGATCATCTTGGTCAGGTCCCGCAGCAGCAGGCGGTCGCCGGCCACGGCGATCGGGGCCCAGGTGTCGTGCCCGGGGAACCGGTCGAGCTTCGTGAGGTCCACCTGCCAGTAGCGCTTGTATTCTTCCGGGCTCGCGGCGAGCAGGGCGAGCTTCCCGTGATCGTCCATCACGAGCACCGCCCCGTCGGCGACGAGGTACGGGCCCAGGCCGTAGCGGTGGGCTTTGTCCGGCCCGGAGGTCCAGCGTTTCTTCCCGTCGCGGTCGAGGCAGACGAACTGGCCTTTGATCTTGCCCTGCCCGCGGATGCCCGCCATCACGCCGTAGATGTGCCCCTCGAAGAACACCGGCGTGTGCTGTTCCGAGCCGAACACCTGGGGTGGGAACTCCTCGTAGCTTTCCAGGACGATCTGGTCGTTCTTTTCGGCGAGTTGGAGGATCGCCGCGCCCGCCTCGTAGCCGCTGGTGATGAAGATTCGCCCCTCGCCGAGGTCCACGCCCGTCGAGGCCGCGGCGATCGTGGGGCGCCACTCGCGCGTCTTCCAGAGCACCTCCCCGGCGTTCTCGCCGTCGGCGGCGACGCCGCAGACCCCGGCGAGCCCGCTGTAGACGTACATCTTCCGGTCGGCGAAGGTGATCGGGAGGATCGAGACGTGACTCTGCTGCCAGCGGGGGTCGAAATTCGGCGTCTCCCAGAGCACCTCGCCGGTGGCGAGGTCCACCGCGATCATCAGGGCGGTTCCGCCGGGGGCGAGGATGACCTTGTCGTCGTCGATCAGCGGGCACTGCCCGGCGTACCACTGCGGGACCTTCGCCTGGTATTCGCTGACGAGGTTCATGCCCCAGAGAAACTCGCCGGTCTGGGAATCGGCGCACATGACATGGCACTTGGGTCCGAAGGTGACCACGTACTTGTCGGTCACCGCGGGGACGGTACGGCTCATCCCATGCTGGCGGTAGACTTTGGCGGTGTAGCTGAGCCGCCAGATTTCCTCGCCGGTTTCCAGCGAGAAGACCCGCAGGGCGTCCCGGCGGTTCTCCTGGTCGTAATCGAGCAGGTAGACCTTTCCGTCCAGCACGGCCGGGGAGGCGTAGCCCTCGCCGCAGTCGACGCTCCAGAGGAGCTTGACCTGCTCATCCGAGAGGGTGCGGGGCAGTTCGATGTCGGTGGCGATTCCGTCGTAGTTCTCCCCGCGGAAGGCGGGCCAGTGCCCCGTCGCCGCGCCGGGTTCTCCGTCGAAGGTTTCCAGCGCGGGCGGGCTGTTGCCGTCCCAGTCGCTGGAGACGGCCGCCAGGTCTTCCGGCGGGGGGACGCGCGTGGCGAAGTCGCGAATGGGCTCCACGTCCAGCCACGCGCGCACGCCCGCCACCGCCCCGGCCAGGACGATCGCAGGCGCCAGGATGGCGATCCACCAGTGCTTCATCGTCTCTCGATTCTAACCGATCCGGGGGGCGGGAGAAAATCGGACTGCCCCAATTCCGCGGTGCGGATTTTCCGCGCAGGGCGTGTTTCGCAACAGCACACCCGCCGCTGGCGATCGCCCGACGCCGTCCGCCGGGCGGAACCGCCCGAAGAGCGATTCGCGCTCGGCCCGCCGGTGTCTCACGCGCGACAGGAACCTTCCCTGTCGGGGCCCGTTAAAACCCCAAGCGTTCCGGCGGTTCCGCAAGGCCTGCCGGGTTCGCGGCGCGGGCGTTTCTGGTACGATGGTGCGGCCATTCCATACGCGCGACGCCGGTCCGATCCCGCGCGGGCCCGTCCCGGGAGAGATCATCATGCGAAGCATCCACATCGCCTGCCTGCTCGCCCTGACCGCCGCGGCCGTCGCGCCGGCGGAGGACTGGCCGGGGTATCTCGGTCCGGGGCGCGACGGACTGACCGCCGAAAGCGGGTTCTCGACCGACCTGTCCGGACGCAAGCCCGCCTGGGTCGCCGACGTTCACGACGGGTATTCCTCGGTCGCCGTCGTCGACGGGGGCTGCTACACGATGGGCCACGCCGACGGCGGGGGCATCTCGCGGATTGCCGCCGTGGGACGAC
>CAYTQL010000043.1:7889-13003 GCA_964439555.1 uncultured Planctomycetaceae bacterium
GGCCACGCCGACGGCGAGGATTTCATCCTGCGGATCAACGCCGCAACGGGGAAGGTTGACTGGAAGGTCAGCTACGCCAGCTCCTCGCCGCGGCGGTTCCCCGGCCCGCGGTGCACGCCGACGGTCGCCGGAGGCAAGGTCTACACCGTCGACCGTCACGGGCGGACGTACTGCCTGGACGCCGAAACCGGCAAGATCCTCTGGCGGCGCTCGCTGGCGCAGGAACGCGGGCTGGGCATCCCGACGTACAAGTCCAACAAGTGGGGCGTCGCCTGCTCGCCCCTGATCGACGGGGACAAGTGCATCATCAACATGGGTGGAACGATCGCGCTGAACAAGGATACCGGCGCGATCGTCTGGCGCAGCAAGGGGAAGACCCCGGGCTTCAGCTCGCCGGTGAGCTTCGACCACGACGGGCAGCGCTACGTGGCCGTGTTCCCCGAGGGCGGGCTCCAGGTCCTCCGCCTGAACTCGGGCAAGCCCGTCGCCGAGTACGCATGGAAGACGCCGTATCACGTCAACGCCGGGGCGCCGGTCGTCGAGGACGGGAAGATTTTCATCACCTCCGGCTACGGCGTCGGCTGTGCGCTGCTGACCTTTGAAGGCGGCAAGCTCAACCCGGTCTATCGGCACAAGAAGATGTCCGCCCAGACGAACCCGCCGGTGCTCTACAAGGGGCGCCTCTACGGGTTCAGCGGGAACGTCGGGCCCAAGGGCGAACTGGTGTGCATGGAGTTCGCCATCGGGAAGATCGCCTGGACCCACAAGGACCGCAAACAGATGGGCGCCGGGTCGCTGATCGTCGCCGGCGGGAAGCTGATCATCCTCGGCCAGAGCGGTGTGCTGACGATCGCCGAGGCGACGCCCGAGGGGTACCGGGAGCACAGTTCCCTGGATGTCGAGGCCCTGGCCAGGCAGGCCGGGATCCGGAAGTTCGGGCCCTGGTGGATCGCCCCCGCCCTGGCCGAGGGGAAGGTCTTCTGCCGCAACAGCACCGGCGCCTTGGTCTGTATCGACCTGAGCAAGTGAGCATGAGCGAGAACGGAACGATCCTCTACTGTCGTTGCGCATACGGCGACGCCGTACCGCGCGAAACCTGCGAGGCGGTGCTGGAGCGGCTCTGCGCCGGCGACGCGGTTTTCGAGGCCGCGGCCGATTTGTGCGAGCTCGCCGCCCGGGGCGATTCCCTCCCGTCCCGGCTCGCCGAGCGGGGCCCGTTGACGGTGCTGGCCTGCCACGCGCGGGCGGTCCGCTGGCTGCTCGAGCGCGCCGGCGTTCCGGACGCCCGGGTGATCGACATGACCCGCCTGGACCCCGGTTCCCTGGACGAGGCGCTGGACCTCCGGCCTGTGGAGGGTTCCTCGTGACCGCTTCCCGCCGACTGCACATCGTGCTGTACGAAGGCGCCGGGGCGGACGAGCTGGATGCCGTGAGTCGCCGGTCCATCGCGGCGGCCCTGCTGGACGCCGGGTACTGCCTGAGTTCCGCCCGCTGCGCCTGCGAGATCGCCCCCGACCCCCACGGCGCAACGCTCCTGCTGGGACGGTTCGACGGCGACGCCTTCCCCGAGCGCCAGAACCTGCCCGAGGGCGGATGCATCCTCGCCCGGAGCCTTGACGGGCTCGATGCGGCCGGGGTGCTCGCCACGGTCGAGGGCGTCCGCGTCGCAGGGGAGCTGCCCCGCCCGGGGCGGTGGGCGCCGTGGTTTCCGGTGATCGACTACGACCGCTGCACCGGTTGTCGCCAGTGCATGAATTTCTGTCTTTTCGGGACCTTCGCCGTCGAGGAAGACCGCCTCGTCGTCGCGAACCCGGAGAACTGCAAGACCAACTGCCCCGCCTGCGCCCGCGTCTGCCCGACCGGGGCGATCATGTTTCCGAAGCACCCGGCCGCCCCGATCAACGGCGGCGAGGAGGGCGCCGACGGCGAGACCTCCCGCGTGGACCTCGACGAGGCGCTCAAGGGCGACGTCTACCGCGTGCTCAAAAGCCGCGGGGGCGGCAAGCTCGCCCGCGCCATGCAGGAACGCTCCCAATGCGCCTGCACCCGCAACCTGCCACCCGAGCTGCGCCGCGCCCTGGAGGGCGACGGCCGGCCGAAATCCTAGGAGTATCGATGGATCGGCCCGTCAAGGCGACCGGCCGCACGCGCGGCGAAACCCGCACCGACCCCGACGTCCCGGCGACCCGCGCCCTTCGCGACGCGGCCCGCGAGGCGGCGGAGGCCTACGTCCGCGACCGCGAGCTGCTCCCGCCGGCGGAGCTGAGCGACCTGCGCAACGGCGCGCGGAAGATCGCCGCCGAGCTGGACCTTCCCGATTCGTGCGAGAAGTGGCTGGTGGTGATTCTCTCGAACGCCCTGTGGCGCGACGCGGTCAGCCAGGTGCCCTTCGACCGCCGACTGCTGCTGGCGCCCCAGTGTCTCCGCGACCCCTCCGGCTGCGCGGGGCGGATCGACGAGCTCGGACTGCTCTGCGCCCGGTGCGGGCGCTGCGTGCTCAACGACCTGCTCACCGAGGCCGAGACGCTCGGGTACGCTACGCTCGTCGCCGAGGGGTCCGCGGCGGTGATGGCGCTGATCGAGACGGGGCAGATCGAGGCGGTCGTGGGCGTCAGTTGCCTCGAGGCGCTGGAGAAGGTCTTCCCCTACATGGAGGCGGCCGCGGCGCCCGGCGTGGCGATCCCGCTGCTCCGCTCCGGGTGCGAAAACACCGCCCTGGACGTCGACTGGTTGATCGAGGTGCTCTATTCCAGCACCGAGGGCGACTCGCTGCGCATGGACATCGACGCCCTGCGGCGACGGGTCGAGACGTGGTTCACCCCGGCGGGTCTTGCCGAGGGGCTCGGCGAGCCGCAGACCGTTACCGAGCGCCTCGGGCAGCAGTGGCTGGCGCTGAGCGGAAAGCGCTGGCGTCCGTTCCTGCTGGCGTGTGCCTACCGCGCCTTCGCGGGCGAGGCGGCCGCCGAGGAGCCCATGCGACGCCTGGCGGTCGCGGTGGAGTGTTTTCACAAGGCCTCGCTGATCCATGACGACATCGAAGACGACGACGCCACCCGCTACGGCCGGGAGACCCTCCACCAGTCCCACGGGGTCCCCATCGCCCTGAACGTGGGCGACTTCCTGCTCGGCGAGGGCTACCGCATGATCGCCGAGAGCGGCGCGGCGCCGGAGAACCTCCCGCGGATGCTGCACATCGCCGTCGAAGGGCACCGCAACCTGACGCTCGGACAGGGCGATGAACTCGACTGGGCCCGCCGCAACCGCCCGCTGGGCATCGCCGAGGCGGTGGACATCTTCCGCCGTAAGACCGCCCCGGCGTTCGAGGTAGCGCTGCGGCTCGGCGCGGCTGCGTGCGGGGCGGACGCCCGCGTCCGCGACGCGCTGAAGGCCTACTCCGACGCCCTGGGCATCGCCTACCAGATCCGCGACGACCTCGACGACCTGCTCGGCGCGGGGGACCCGGCCGATCTGCTCGCGGGTCGGCCGAACTGCCTGCCCGCGCTGGGCTGGGAACTGGCCGGGCAGGAGGACCGACGGCTCTTCGAGCGTCTCTGGTCCGGCGGGGAACAGGTCGTCGACGTCGACGCCCTCCGCGCCGCGCTGGACCGCTGCGGCGCCGTCGCCGCGGCGGGAGAACTGCTCAACGAACACAAACGCCGGGCCGTGATTGCCCTGGCCGAGTTGCCCTCGGTGCCCCTGCGGGCGCTGCTGCGGCGGGTGGTCAGCAAAATCTTCGGCGACTTGCCCGCCCTCGAATGCTGCGCCGAACTGCGGGCCGTCCGCGACGGCGGGACGCCGGTCGAATGACCGCACACCTCCGCCGCGGGATGCTCGCCACCGCCCGCGCGGCGGTCCCCGACCTCGCCCGCCCGGTGGGGGACTTCCTGGTCGCCCACGTCGCCGGCGGGGGCGGCTTCACCGGGCGCGACGAGGGGGCGGACCTCTACTACACCGTCTTCGGCCTGCACTGCGCACGTACGGTCGGGATGGAGCTACCGCTGGCGACCTTCGCCGACCGGCTGGAGCTGTTCGACGTCGGCGAGGAGCTCGACCCGGTCCACCTGTGCTGCCTGATCCGCGCCTGGGCGGAACTGGGCGAGCTCAGCGGCGGCGAAATCGCCCCCGATGCCGCAACCGCCGCCGGGCTGCTCGAGAGCCTGCGGGCGTTCCGCTGCGACGGCGGGTTCCCCCACGCCGCCGACGATGAGCCCAGCGTGTACGGCTGCTTCCTCGCGGCCGGGGCGTTCCAGGACCTCGGGCGACCGATCGAACGCCCGCCCGAGCTGCTGGCGACGCTGGCGGGAATGGCCAACCCGGACGGGTCCTACTCGAACAGCCCGTCGCTGCCGGTCGGGCTGGTTCCCCCCACGGCCGCGGCGGTGGTGCTGCGACGGGCGCTGGGAGACCGCCGGACCGGTCCGGCGCGGGACTACCTGCTCAGCGTCGTCGACGACGCGGGGGGCTTCGGCGTCATGCCGGGCATGGAGGCGGACCTGCTGTCCACCGGCGTCGCGCTGCACGCCCTCAGCGTCGCGCAGGCGGACCTGACTTCGCTGGAAGAACCCACCCGTCGATGGGTGCTCGCCCGCCAGGACGCCTCCGGCGGCTTCCAGGGCCCCGACGGCGTGCCCGACGTGGAGTACACCTGGTATGGGCTGCTGTCCCTCGGCGCCCTTCGCTCGCGGGCGTCGTAGACCGCCGCCGCGGAAGTGCGCAGTTGGCAGCTCTCAATCCGGCCGCACGGCCGCTACCCGTCAACGTCGCGAACGTTTGTCTGTCTGAGGGGGTGTGCTAGGATTAGACAACTGCTTCCCGTGTGGAGGTCTGACATGAAACGCTTTGCGATTGCCACGATACTGGCGCTGCTCATCGCCTCCCCGGGCTGCGGGGAGGAAGGCAACGCCCAAGCCGAGAGCAAGAACGGCGCGAAGGACAAGACGGACGTCTCCAAGGCCCGCTGGCTGACCTTCCGCGGCGGGCAGGCGATGCGAGGGCTCGCCGAGGGCGCGCTGCCCGGGAAGTTCGAGGTTCTCTGGGAGTTCACCACCGGCGACGCGGTCCGCTCCTCGCCGGTGATCGCCGACGGGACGGTCTACATCGGCTCGGACGATCAC
>CAYTQL010000044.1:0-13000 GCA_964439555.1 uncultured Planctomycetaceae bacterium
CTGCCGCAATCGGGAATCCTCAAAGATTCCTCCACAATCGCTGGGACAGTTACGCGCCCGGGACGCCCTACCCTCATACATGGGGGATACCGTATAATCGAGACATGAGAAGTACACGAATTCCGAGGGGAGCCCTTATCGCGGCCTTGCTGGTTGCGACGGTTCCGAGCCCCGCCAAGCGCTCCCGCCTGATCCTCCACGCCGCCGGCGTCGAACCCGCGAAGCAGGAGTAGTCGCCCGCGAGCGACGCCGTTGCGCGGCTTACGGGCTACTCCCCTTCCGACGCAACGCCTTCCTCCGACCCGGAGACGCCGGCGTCGGTCCGACCGACCTGCGGGTTGTCCGCCCACTTCGCGGCCGCGAGCAAGGCGACGATCACCGCCAGGCACAGCAGCGCCGCGGCGGTGTACAGCCCAGTGAACTTCTTCGAGAGCCCGAAGATCATCGGGCCGACCGCGCTGGCGAAGACGATCGCCGCCATCGCCCGTCCACTGACGGCGCCGAGGTGCTTCCGGCCGAAGAAGTCCGGCCAGGTAACCGCCGAGAGGACGCCGAACATCCCGCTGCACAGCCCGTTGCCCAGGACCATCATCCAGACCGGCAGGCCGCGGGCGAGGACGGTCAGCGCGAGCATGGAGAGCCCCAGGCCCGCCAGCTCCGCCATCAGCAGCCACTTGAGCTTCACGAAATCGCTCAGCCAGCCGCCGAAGAGGTGCGTGGTCACCGCGATCAGCGCCGCGGGCATGAAGATCTCGAAGCCCTCTTCGCCGGCGAACCCCCGGCTGCGGAAGATCGACTCGATGTGGAAGGTCAGCCCCGTCATGTACAGCCCGAACATCGCCAGGGCGCTCGTGAAGACCCAGAAGCTGTAGCAGCGCTGCGCTTCGGCGAGCGTGAATTGACGGTGGGCGGCGGGTGGGGGGACGTCCTGTCCTTCGCCGACGTGGCGCTTCGCCGGCGTTCCGTCGGGCAGCAGCCCGCAGTCCTCCGGGTTGTCCCGGTAGAGCAGCAGCGCGACGCCGGCGAAGCCCAGCCCGATCACCCCGGCCGTCCATCGCCAGGTCCACTGCCAGCCGATGCCGTCGATCAGCTCGTTGAGCAGCCACGGCGCCGAGGAGAAGCCCAGGGCGATCCCCACGCCGCAGACCCCGTTGGCCAACCCGCGGCGGCGGTCGAACCACTTCATGATCATGTTCCGGGACACCAGCGTCAGCACGCCCTGCCCGCTGAACCGCAGCGCGAAGAACCCCAGGGAGATCACCACGAACGGGACCGCCCACCCGGAGATGCCCGTGACCGCCACGAGCCGGTCGGCGGCGCGGTCCACGAAACTCAGCGCCAGAAGCACGCCCGCGAGCACCAGGCACGCCCCGGGCCCGACGACGCGGGCGCCGAAGCGGTCGTAAAGCCGCCCCGCCCTCGTCAGCAGCAGCGAGCCCATTGCCGTGCCGATCATGTAGGCGATCGAAAGCTTCAGCCGCGAAAGCCCCAGCGCGCCGATCAGCGAGTCGGTGAACGCCGAGAAGCCGATCGTCTGTCCCGGCGCGCTCATCAGCACGCCGACGGCGCCGACCGCGAGAATCGCCCAGCCGTAGAAGACCGGAAACCGCCGCGGGGCGAACGGGATGTCGTTGAGGTTTCGGGGCATGGGCGCCTGCGCCCGGTCATCGACCGGCGGCGGGAAAGCAAGGGAACACGGTGCAGCAGCGCGGCGGGGTGCGTCATGACCGGAACGGGCTGAAGAACCGAGAGACAAGAACCAAACGGCTCCCGCCGGTGCGGAGCCTTGTCTCTTGGTTCTTGTCTCTTCTCCGTCCCCGGCTTCGCCGGGCGGCAAAGCGGTGACGGGTCACCGCACTCCGGGCGTCAGGCTCTGCTCACTCGCTCCTGCACGTACCGGACGACCTGGCCGGTCGCGACGCGCTGCTGGGCGAGGCTGTCGCGGTCGCGGACGGTGACGGTCTGGTCTTCGAGCGTCTGCCCGTCGACGGTGATGCAGAAAGGCGTGCCCGCCTCGTCCTGGCGGCGGTACCGCCGGCCCACGGCGCCCTTCTGATCGTAGAAGCTCGCCACGCCGGCGTCGCGGAAGGCCTGGTGAATCTTCCCGGCGACCTCGGGCATCCCCTCCTTCTTGACCAGCGGAAAGACGGCCGCCTTGGTCGGCGCGAGGCGGGGGTGGAGCTTCATGACGGTGCGCTCCTGGAGCTTGCCCTTGTCGTCGGGCTGCTCGTCTTCGGTGTAGGCTTCGCAGAGGAACGCGAGCACCGCGCGGTCCACCCCGCCGGACGGTTCGATGACGTAGGGGACGAACCGCTCCTTCGACTCGTCGTCGAAGTAGGTCAGGTTCCTTCCCGAGTGCTCCTGGTGTGCCTTGAGGTCGTAGTCGGTCCGGTTGGCGACGCCCTCGAGTTCGCTGACGCCGAAGGGGAACTCGTACTCCACGTCCGCGCAGCCGCGGGCGTAGTGGGCCAGCTCATCTTCGTCGTGGTCCCGCAGGCGGAGCTTGGAGCTGGTCAGCCCGTGGCGGACGTACCACTGGTAGCGCTCGTTCCGCCAGTACTCGTACCACTGCTCGGCCTCGTCGGGTCGGCAGAAGAACTCGATTTCCATCTGCTCGAACTCGCGCGAGCGGAAGGTGTAGTTGCGGGGCGTGATCTCGTTGCGGAAGCTCTTGCCGATCTGGGCGATGCCGAAGGGCAACTTCATCCGCGAGGTGTCCAGGACGTTGGCGAAATTGACGAAGATGCCCTGCGCCGTCTCCGGACGGAGATAGACTTTGCTCGATTCGTCCTGCATGACGCCGGCATGCGTTTCGAACATCAACTTGAACGGCGCGGGCTCGCCCAACTCGCCTCCACAGCGGGGACACGGGTCCTGCAGCCCGGTCCGGTTGAACTGCTCGGTCGCGACGTACCGGAGGAACTCCTGCATCTCGACGGGCTCGTCCGGCTGTCCGTTCACGCGCGTCGCGAGCCACGAGAGCGTCACCTCCGGGTTCCGGACCAGCGCCAGGTTCGGCGCCTTCTTCTTGCCCTTCTTCTTCGCCCAACCGATCAGGCTCGCAGTGTCGATCTCACCGGTGATGGGCGTGAACGTCTGGAGGAGCGAATCCACCCATTCCGACTGTGTTGCCAGGATCTCCCAGAGCTGATCGGCGCGCACGAAGTGCCCGCACTTCGGGCACTGGCGCATCGGATCGGCAAACCCGCCGACGTGCCCGCTGGCTTCCCAGACCTTGGGGTTCATGATGATCGAGCAGTCGAGCCCGACCATGTCGTCGCGGCGGCGGACGACGTCCTCCCACCAGGCGGCCTTGAGGTTCCGCTTCAGTTCGACGCCGAGCGGTCCGTAGTCCCAGAAGCCGCCGATGCCGCCGTAGATCTCCGAGGACTGGAAGATGAAGCCCCGCCGCTTGCACAGCGCGCTGAGCCGGTCCATCAGGTTGTCCGATTGCTTGGCCATTGCCGGTCCTTCCACAGAAGCTGCGTGAACGGGGCAGTGTACCCCGAGCCGCCGAATCCGACAATGACGGATCGCCCGGCGCGATGCTTCGGCGAGCGATGCTTCGGCGAGCGGGGGGTCAGCCCGTTTCGATGATCCGCACGCCGCAGGGGGCGAGGGTTTCGGTTCCGCTGAGCGACTCGCCGGTGAGCAGGTCTTCCCCGGCCAGGTCGCCGAGGTCGGCGACGCGGACCGCTCGGCTCGGGACCGCCCGACGCCCGCCTCCTCCCGCCGGCAACACGACCCTCAACATCCGCCCCCGCATTCGCTAGAATCCCGCGGATGAAGGTTCCGCCTATTGTCGATCCAGCGGCCGAGCCGGTCGGGTTGATCGCCGGGGCCGGGCGCCCGCCGTTCCTGGTCGCCCGCGGCGTGCGTCAGAGCGGGCGGCGAGTGATCGTCGCGGCGCTGAGCGGCAGCGCTTCGCCGCGCCTCGCCGACTACGCGGACGTTTTTCGCTGGGTCGGCGTGACGCGCCTGGGCAGTTGGGTGAAGCTTTTCCGGCGTCACGGCGTGCGGGAGGCGGTGATGATCGGGGCGGTGAACAAGCGGGAGATTTACTCGCCGCTGCGCCTGGTGCGGTACATTCCGGACCTCAAGAGCGCCCGCCTGTGGTACTTCAAGGTCCGCAAGGACAAGCGGGACAACGCCGTCCTGCTGGCGACCGCCGACGAGCTGCGTTCCGAGGGCATCGAACTGGTTTCCTGCATGAAATACTGTGCCGAACATCTCGCCGACGAGGGGCTGATGACCAGGACGCCCGTCCCGCGCGCCTGCGAGGGCGACGTGGAGTTCGGCTGGCGGATCGCCCGGGCTTCGGCGGACCTGGACATCGGACAGTCCATCGCCGTCAAGGAGCGGGACATCATCGCCGTCGAGGCGATGGAAGGCACCGACGCCATGATCCGCCGCGCCGGACGCGTCTGCCGCGTGGGCAACTGGACCATGGTCAAGGTCGCCCGACCCAAGCAGGACATGCGTTTCGACGTACCCACCGTGGGCCCGGCGACGCTGCGCCACCTCAAGGACGCCAAGTGCGCCTGCCTGGTCATCGAGGCCGGGCGAACCATGATCGTCGACAAGCCCGCGACCATCGCCCTGGCCGACGAGATGAACATCGCCATGGTCGGCAAAAGAAGCTGACCCGGGCGAACCCCCTCCCGCGCCGGCGGGCTTCGGACGCCCGTCAGTACCTGACGCGGAAGCCCGAGAAGCTCCCCTCCGCCTCGCGGGGGGAGCTTTTCTCGTTCCGGATGTGCCGGCCCATGCGGTCGCGGAGCGCGTCGAGGAAGGCGTCGATCTCCTTCCTGTCCCCCTCGGCGACGCACTCGACGGTCCCGTCGGGCTGGTTCCGTACGTACCCGGTCACGTCGAACCCCTCGGCCGTGCGGACCGTGGTGTAGCGGAAGCCGACCCCCTGGACGTTCCCGGAGAAGATGACCCGTCGCTGCTGCATCGGACCTCCCGGTCAGGCGAAGATACGCGGCAGGATGCAGTACACAAAGGACGCCCGCCCGTCTCGGCGGGCTCACCACAGGATACACACCGGCCCGGCGGATTCCACGCACCGCGGCGGCGCGGTATAACCTCGCCATGCCTCGCAAGGCCATCATTCCCGTCGCCGGACTGGGCGCGCGGCTCGCCCCGTGGAGCGCGGCGGCGCCCAAGGCGTTGCTGCCCCTGGTGGACCCGTCGGGCGGGATTCGCCCGGTGATCCATTGCATCCTCGCCGAGGCGCGCCGCGGGGGCGTCCGCAGCGCCGCGGTGGTGATCTCCCCCCACCAGCGGGGCCCGCTGGAGCAGTACCTCTCGGCGGCCCGGGGCGCGGAACTTCCGGCGGTGGAGCTGATCGTCCAGGAGACCCCCGCCGGCTTCGGCGACGCGGTGGCGCAGGGGCGCCACTTCGCCGCCGGCGAACCGGTGCTCGTGCTCCTCGGGGACCACGTCTACCTCTCGGCGCCCGGCGCGGCCGGGTGCGTCGCCCAGGTCTCGGCGGCGTTCGCCGACCGCCCGGGCAGCGCCGCGGTGGTCGGCGTACAGTCCGTCCCGGAGGAGGAACTTCCCCGCGTCGGCGTCGCGACGGGCGAGCGGATCGCCGATCGCCTGTACCGCTGCACGGACTTCCTCGAGAAGCCCGACGTCGAGACCGCCCGGCGACGCCTGCGGTTCCCCGGGCTCGGCGAGGGGCGCTACCTCGCCCACGCGGGCATCTACGCCTTCTGCCCGGAGATCTTCGACTGCATCGACGCCCTGGACGGCGCAGGCGAACGCGAACTCGCCGACGCGCAGTCGCTGCTGCTCAAGCGCCGCCCGTCCGATTACCTCCTGCTGGAAATCGCGGGGGAGGCGCTGGACACGGGCACGCCCGCGAACTACGCGGCCGCGTTCCAGGCCTGGCGCGCCGGGTAGCCCCGCCGCAGCGCCGGCGTCCGGCGATCTCCGCGCGTAAGAAAACCCGGAGCGACCTGCGCCGCCCCGGGCTCGTTGTGTGCGCGGCAGGGGGGAACCGGCACAACGTTTGTCGCGGCGTCTACCGTCGGCGACGCAGCAGCAGCGCGCCGGCGCCGATCGCCAGAAGACCCAGCGTCGTCGGCTCGGGCACGCCGGTGACCTGCACGAACCCGTCGTCGGTGTTGCTCATGCGGAAGGCGTCGACCGCGCCGCCGGCGCTGCCGGTCGAGACGCCGATCTGGTTCAGCGCGCTGCCGAAGAGGTCGCTCCCGTCCATCGAGAGGATCGCCTCTCCCAGCCCGTCCTCGCCGCCGTAGAGGTCCGGGTCGAGCCACAGTTCGATGCTGTCGGCCCCGGAGCCGATGATCATCTTCGCCAGCAGCAGGTGGACCTTCCCGTCGGCCAGGCCGCTCTCGACGTCCTGCCCGAACAGTTCCAGCGACCCGCCCTCGGCGATGCCCAGGGCGTCGTCGCTGCCGGTCCCGTCCAGCCAGAGCAGGGCTTCCTGATCGGTGACGGCGTCGAGGCTCATCAGGACGCTCATCCACACCTCGCCGCTCATTCCCCCGGCGATCTCACGGACGGCGATGTGCCCGGCCCGCAGCCCGGTGCCCGCCCCGGCCGAGCCGCTCACGCCGACCGGGCTGGCGTTCTTGTAGAGCCCTTCGTCGTAGGTCAGGTTCGCGCCGCCGTCGTACACGGGGTCGGCGCCGTCGGCGTCCCAGGGCTCGGCGAACCCCGGTGCGATGTAGCTGACGGTGTTGAGGTTTTCGTCGTCCGGGCCGTAGTTGAACTCCTCGGTCATCGTCCCGACGAAGGGCCCGACGGGCGGCTC
Organism: uncultured Planctomycetaceae bacterium; assembly: GCA_964439555.1. Taxonomy (GTDB): domain Bacteria; phylum Planctomycetota; class Phycisphaerae; order SM23-33; family SM23-33; genus CAYTQL01. The sequence continues at coordinate 6,788 of CAYTQL010000044.1, forward strand.
GTCGTTCTCGGTGAGCTTCTGTCCGTAGGCCCGCATGATCGCCTGGTAGGTTGCCAGGTCGATGCCCTGGACGTCGGTCCCTTCCTCCATGGCGCGGACCGCGGCCGTCCCGGCCGACTGCCCGAGCACCATGAACACCGGTTCCATGCGCATGGATCCGAAGGCGGTGTGGCTGGCGGAGACGGCCAGGGGGACCAGCAGGTTGCCCGCTTCGTCGGTCTTGGGCGTAATCGAGCCGTAGTCGATCTCGTAGGTCTCGCGGAGGTTGCCGAGCCAGAAGTTGCCCTCGGCTTCGACCTTCCCGTCGGTATCGACGTAGCGATGGGTGTTGTGCGAGTCCATCGGGTACGCGCCGAGCCCGATCGGGTTGGGGGCGAAGGCCTCGTCGCGGCAGTTCGCCTCGGTCATCACGTACTCGCCGATCATCCGGCGGGCCTCGCGGACGTAGAGCTGGTGGGGGAAGTTCTCGTTGTCGGTGAACTCGTCGCTCGCCAGGCCCCAGTCGTCCATGGAGTTCCGGATGCTCGCCGGGGCGTCGAACGCCAGGTAGTACAGGAAGCCCTTAGTGTACTCGATGTGCTTATCGATGATGTACTCGCGCTCGGCGTGGGTGGCTTCGGCGTAATTGGTGACCACGCCGGTGCCGGGGATCTCCACATTGTAGTTGCCGCCGATGAAGTCCGTCGACGCCGGGCCCCAGTTGTTGATGTCGTTCTTCCCGCCGCCGATGGACGTGTCCAGGCGCACGACGTCTCCGAGGTTGTTGCCGGCGCGGATGTAGCGGTCGTGGACCTCGTAGCGGTCGCGGTCGTAGCCGTCGGGCGGGTTCGCGCCGTTGGCGCCCCACAGGTCGGTCCACTTGATGCGATCGCCGCTATTGGTCCAGGTCATCCGGTAGCAGTAGGCCTGGATGCGGTTGTCGGCGGCGCCGTTGCCGCGGGGGTCCGGCCCGGAGAGGTGCACGCCCTCGATCAGTTGACCGTTGGCGTCGTAGGGATCGATGCGGTCATTGCCGAAGACGTGCTCGCGGGTCTGGTCGTAGGCGATGCCGTTGTAGGTTTCGCCGTACTGGCTGCGGGGCTCGCGCCCCACGGTGTACTTCACGCCCGCCGCGTCCATGAGATCGCCCTCATAGGTCCCGTCGATGAACATGGACCCGTTGTAGGTTTCGCTGGTGAGGGTGGTGATCGAGTTGATCCGGACGCCGGTCATGCTCACGCCCGAGGCGCGGTCCAGTCGCTGGAGGCGTTTGACGGTGACCCCGGCCTCTTCGACCATCGAGTCGTAGACCTGCTCGGCCTTTCCGGCGTGGACGTCGTATCCGGACCCGCCGCCGAGGAGGTTCTCGCAACGGTAGAAGTCGTAGGCCAGCCCGCCGATGGCGCTGCTGTCGCCGACGTCGGTTGCGCCCAGCCCGCCGCTGGAGAGTCCGCCGAGGTGGCTGACGTAGCGCGGGTCGCCGTTCCCGTCGACGCCGCCGACGTAGTCGCCCGGGTCGATCAGCACGACGCTCTTGCCCATCCGGGCGGCCTGCACGGCCGCGGTCACGGCGCCGGAGGTGCCGCCGTAGACGACGACGTCGTAGTCGTAGCTCTGGGCAAGGGCGCCGGAGGCGCACAGGATGCCCACGGAGAGAGAAAGCAGGCGGTACTTCATGGAATGCTCCTATGGAAGAGCGCCACTGCGCATTGGGCGCGGGACGGGGCTTACGAGTCCCGGCCGAGCCGCCGCCCGGGCTGCGGAGCGGCCACGGTGTCTGATCTTCCGCTATTCTTCAGTGACGCTTGCGGCGAAGCAGCCCGACGGCGCCGAGCCCCAGTAGGGCAAGCGTCGTCGGCTCGGGGACCGGGGTAATCTGAAGCAGGTTCACGAAGCCGCGGTCCTCGTTGGGGGTGGTCGGATCGAGGAAGAAGACGGCGTCCTCGCCGTCCGCGACGCTCAACTGAACGCGGGAGTAGTTCTCGCCGTCGACCCACGTGGAGTAGTTGGCGTCCTCGATCCCGTCGCCGGACCCATCGCCGGTTGAGTTGCTGATCGCGCCGCCCAGCGAAAGATCGCCGACGGCGGTATCGTCCGTGCTGCCCGTTGCGACGACGCCGGCAAAGACGTCGTAGGCGTCGTAGTCATTGTGCGCGCCGTTGTTGTTCGTGTTCCGGCCAACCAGGTAGAAGTAGTAGTCTCCGGCCTCGAGCCCGGAGACCCGCACGGCGATGCCGCGACCGGGGTCGTTGTGGAACACGGCGCTCTGGGCGTTGCTGTCGTAGATGTCGTCATGCGTCGTGGAGGCCTCGTTCTCGTCGCCGAACCAGTTGCCCAGATCATGCGGGAGGAGGTTACTGCTGTCATCCCAGTCGATGACGTCGCTCTCGTCGCCGTTCTCCAGGCCGATCTCCACGCCGACACTCGTCGCGACGTTCTGGTCGTCGACCAACGCCGACATCACGGCGCCGCTGGCGTCGCTGTAGTTGTTCCACGCCGTTCCGGTGATGCCGCCGACGGCCTGCCCGGGGGTGTCAGTCGAACCGGGCCGCTCGACGGTGTTGGTGAAATTCACCATGATCCCCGCCTGCGATACCGCCGCAACGGCCAGCAGGCATCCGAACGTCACTGCAAGTGCCCTCATCATGTTGCTGCCTCCTCGAAATGTGACAACACAATCGGTTCTTCGTCGCGAGTGAGGCAGGGCTGCCCCACCGGACGAACTCAAATGACATGAAACACTATATCCATTTCCGCCAGACGGCGCTTGATGTAATGCGTTTTTCTTTTCTACAATTGCGCACCATCGAAAGGGCGCGCATGACTGGCACTTGGGAAGGTTCAGGGAAGGTTCGACATGTTCTCATGGGCGTGTCGATGTACGCCGCGTACGGCCGGCGGATCGTGGACGGGGTGCTCGACTACGCCGAGCCGCACGGGCACTGGGAGTTCCACCCCTGTCGCGAGCCGGAGACGCTCGACGAGGAGATGTTCCGCGGGATCGACGGGATCCTCATCGAGCTGCGAACCCCCGCGCATCGCCGACTGGTCCGCAACAGCAACGTCCCCGCCGTGGCGGTGACGGGAGTCTATCAGCCCGGATCGGTCCCCACCGTCATCGCCGATAACCGGGCGGTCGGTGCGATGGCCGGGGAGTACTTCCTTTCCCTGGGCTTCGAGCATATCGCCTACATGGGCGTCGGCGAGGCGGTGTACATCGCCCAGCGCCGGGAGGGGCTCCGCCGGCGCCTGCGGGACGCCCCGGCCGAGCTGCACGTGTTCGACCCGGACACCTGGCGCTCCGTCCAGACCGACCCGCTGCACGCGTGGTTGACCGAGCTGCCCAAGCCCGTGGCCGTTCTCGCGGCGGAGGATTCCAACGCCGTGGGGGTCGCCAACGCCTGCCGGGACCTGGGCATCTCCGTTCCGGAGCAGGCGGCGATCCTCGGCGTGGACAACGACGAGCGGTTCTGCCGCATGGCCACGCCGCCGCTGAGCAGCATCGACCACGGCGCCAAGCGGATCGGCTCGACGGCGGCGAAGCTGCTCGACGACCTCATGGACGGCGCCCCGCCGCCCGGCGAGCCGCTGCTGATCGAGCCGACGGAAATCTGCGCCCGGCAGTCCACCGACACGCTGGCGATCACCCACCCCGACGTGGCCAAGGCGGTGAAGTACATCCGCGAGCACGCCTGCGAGGGCATCGACGTCCCGGAGGTGACCCGCGCGACCCGCACGCCCCGGCGCACGCTGGAGGCGGCGTTCCGGCGCACGCTGCGCCGGACGATCCTCCAGGAGATCAACCGCGTCCGCCTGGCGCAGGCCAAGTCCCTGCTGGTGCAGACGGATCTGCCGATGCCCGAGATCTGCGAGCGTGCGGGCTTCAGCTACCCGTCACGCCTGACCTACGTGATCAAGAAGCACACCGGGCTGACGCCCAGCGAATACCGGCGCCGATACCGCGCCCCGGCCGAGCGCGGCGGATGAGCCGGCGCTGCGGTCCCCGCGGTCAGCGGTAGATCTGCTTCCGGTCGCACCCGACCGGGACGACCGTCTCGCCTTGCTCGCCCTCGAGTTCGGGGATGACCAGTTCCACTCCGGGGCTCGGCGCGTCCAGCTCGGGGTTGGCTTCGTCGATGGCCGCGGCGTGCTCTTCGGTTCCGTAGACGGCGTCGGAGACATCGGCCCAGGTGTTCTGCTGCTGGGGGACCGTGTAGAACCAGCCTTCCTGCGCCCCGCCGGGCTGGCAGCCCACGAGGGTGATGAGGCTCAAGACGAGAACGGCGGAAACGGCGGAATGCCTGCGCATGCTGCGTCTCCTTTCGGACTGGACGTGGTTGTCAACTCAAGGGATTGTAGTCGCTTAACCCGGCGCTGGCCAGTGGGAAGATCGCCCGGATTCCGACGGCCGGTTCGGGGCCGCCTCGGCGCCCGTCGCCGGGGCGTTTCCCCCTCGCCCGTTCCGTGCGGGAGCGGGTCGCCCGGCGTCCGGCCGCCGCGCAACCGGTGGGTGCGCGACAAATTCGTGGCATGGGCGAGATGGCCATGCCACAATACGGACGCGCACCCCAACGGGTTGAGAGCTCAATTTAAGCCTTGACTTCGCCTGCGACCTGCGGTGACAATACTCGACCGTGGAGTCGTAGATGGCTGTTGTGAAGCGTTTCACGCATCTGCGGCAGGACCCGGCGAAGGCAGGCCGGGCTCGATTGCAATGCAGCAACACAGGCGTGATGAATTTGCAGAAGCACTCACTTCAGCCGATTCCTCAAGCACCGTCCCGACAGGGGCCTGAGCAGCATCGCAAATCCTTCTCTGCCTCTTTTTGAAGGAGCCGAAGCATGGCAACTGGTACGGTCAAGTGGTTCAACGACACCAAGGGTTACGGATTCATCACCTCCGATGACGGCACGGACGCGTTCGTCCACTACGGCGACATCGAGGGCGACGGGTTCAAGACGCTCGCCGAAGGCGACAACGTCGAGTTCGAGATGGGCGAGGGACCGAAGGGCCCGAAGGCCCTGAACGTCCGTCGCGTCAGCTAAGCTGCCCGACGAGAATACACAAGCCGCGGCTCCAAGCGGAGCCGCGGCTTTTTTTGTGCGCGCTCGAAGCCCGGCGTCGCGCAGGCGTTGCCGGCGGCGCATTCAGGCGCGGGGCGGCTTTTCCCCTCCGCGCGACCGGATGACCAGCCCCCAGACCCCCAGCACCGCGGCGACCCCCAGCGCCGCGACCGCGAAGGCGATGCCCACCGTCCCGGGCACGTCCCAGAGCAGGGAGATGCCCCCCGCCAGGACGCCAAAGACCGCCAGCACGCCCGCCCACGCCAGCGGGCCCCGGCTCGAACGCCGCTGCGGGGTCGGTTCGGTCGGCTCGATGTGTTCGTGAATCTCCTTCATGACGCTCCTATCCTTCCTCGGGACTTCCCGCCCGGCGCCCGGTAAGCCTGCCAAAGCGGCTTACGCCCGACGCCGGCGGGTCGATCTGACAGCATTCGCTCGATCGGCATTTCGCTTAAGTATAGCGCCTTCGACGGTTTGTCTTCCTGGCACGCCGCTTGCAACACTATCGAACGGGCCGATGCGCCCGCGCTTTGCCCGCGGAACGAAGGCCTCGACAACGAGAAAAGACAGACAGGGAGTGAAGAGAATGGCATCCAACAAAGTCATCGGAATCGACCTCGGCACGACCAACTCCGTCGTCGCCGTGATGGAAGGCGCCAGCGCCAAGGTCCTGATCAACCAGCAGGGCTCGCGGGTGACCCCCTCGGTGGTCGCGTTCACCGAGAAGGGCGAGCGCCTCGTCGGCCAGCCCGCCAAGCACCAGCAGATCACCAACCCCAGGAACACCGTCTTCTCGATCAAACGGTTCATGGGGCGGCGGCACAAGGAGGTCGCCGAGGAAGAGAAGCAGGTGCCCTACGACGTCCAGGGCGCCCCGGAAGAACTCGTCAAGGTCAAGGTCCGCGACAAGGACTTCACGCCGCAGGAAATCTCCGCCATGGTCCTCCAGGCCCTGAAGAAGACCGCCGAGGACTACCTTGGCGAAGAGGTCGACAAGGCGGTGGTCACCGTCCCGGCGTACTTCAACGACTCCCAGCGGACCGCCACCAAGCAGGCGGGCGAGATCGCCGGGCTCAAGGTGGAGCGGATCATCAACGAGCCCACGGCCGCGGCGCTGGCCTACGGGCTGGAGAGCGGCAAGAACGAGAAGGTCGCCGTCTTCGACTTCGGC
>CAYTQL010000045.1:0-12968 GCA_964439555.1 uncultured Planctomycetaceae bacterium
TCGCCCTCTACCCCGAGCACGCGACCACCGCGACCGACCTGCTCAAGCGCGCCGACGCGGCGATGTACGGCGGCAAGCGAAACGGCCGAAACCTGGTCGCCCTGTACAACCTGGCGTGGGTCTTCGCGTTCCCGTCGCTCTCGGAGGGGTTCGGTCTGCCCGTGCTGGAGTCGATGGCGTGCGGGACGCCGGTGCTCGCCTCGACGGCGGGCTCGCTGCCCGAGGTCGCAGGAGACGCCGGCGTGCTGCTGGACCCCCACGACCCGGACGCCTGGGCCGCCGAGCTGAACCGCCTGCTGGAGGACCCCGCCGGGTGGGAAAATCTCCGTCGACGCGGGTTCGAGCAGGCCGGTCGATTCACCTGGGACCGCAGCGCCGAGATTCTGCTCGACCTGCTCGGCGGGGCGGGCTGATCTCGGACGTCGGGGGACCTTGATCCGTTCGAAGAGGCTTTGGATAATCGAATCAGCAGAAGTGCCGGCCGCATCCGCGTCGGCTCGCGTCGTTGCCGGGGGACTGCCTGAAGAGCCGGAAGGCAAGAGTTTTGTGATGATTGGCGAGAGAGAGTTCAAAAGGACCGGCGACGCCGAGGCCGCTCGTTTGTGCACGGCGCAGGGCAAACGGGCCGGTGACGCTGCGCAGTCGGTCACGGTCCGGGCGGCCGGTCTGTCTCTGGTTCCGGGGATGGCGCGTTGCCATTCCAGCGCCTTTCCGGGCGCTCCGACGACGGAGGTGGGGGACCGCTGGCTTCGTCACCTCTACGCCTACTACGTCCGCAGCCCGGAAGGCATCGCCTGTGCCGCTGTGGCGTCGGACGGCCGGGTGGTCGGGCTGGTGGTCGGAGGACCGGCCGAACTGGCGCGACGCCAGCGCCGCTCAGCGGTCCTGCGGTTGTTTCCCGTGCTCCTCTGGCGGGCGCTGATGCGCCCGGTTCTTCGGAAGAACATCCGGGCGGGCATGGCGGCGCTGCTGCCCAGGAAGCGGCGTCGGCGTCCGGCCTCTCCGGGCGCCCGAGCGCCGAAGAAGTGCGGCCTGCTTTCGATCGGCGTGCTGCCGGAACACTGGGGAACGGGCGTGGCCGACCGGCTGATGGATTGCTTCATGCAGTGCGCCGCCGGGGCGGGACACGAGGCGGTCGCCCTGACCGTGCGGCGCGACAACCCCCGGGCGATTCGTTTCTACGAGCGCCACGGATGGGAGCCCGCGGGCGGGAATGGAACGTCCGTGCGGTATCGAAAGGCCCTTGACGCCCCGGCTGCGGATTCCGCCGACGGCGCATAGACTCAGGATACGAACGCACCGAACCGGCGCGGCGCAGGACTGACGCCGGGAGGACCAGAGACGATGGCTTCGACGCTCAGTTACGACAGCATGGCAGGGGGGGCGGAGCCGGTATCGCTGAGCGAGGCGATGCAGAAAGGCCACAGCGGCTCGCAGGCGATGTCGGTGCTCATGCTCCTGGCGATCTGGTTTCCGGCCGCGGCGTTCGCCCTGATGTTCTGGGCGATCGACCTGCCCTACTTCGCCGTCGCCGTCGCCGGCATCGCCATGCTGCTCCACGGGCTGCTGCGCCCCTCTGTGGCGTTCTACATCCTCATCTTTGCGCTGTACTTCGACTGGGCGCTCTACGCGGGGTTTGCGGCGTCCTTCGGCAAATTCGTCGGCGCGTTCGTGGCGCTGGCGTGCCTGCCGCGGATCGTCGACGCCATCCGCTCCCGGCCTTGGGACCCCGCGGCCAAGTGGGTTCTGCTGCTGGTTGGTTACGCGGCGCTGCTGGTTCCCCTGTTTCCGGGCCCGAAGCTCGGCGGGCTGATCCAGTGGCTCCGGATGCCGTTGATCTACGGGATGATTCTGATGGCGGCGGTCATCTTCGACAGGCCCGCGAAGGTCCGCTGGCTGATTTACGTAATCGTCGTCACGTCGATCCTGATGGCGTTCGTCTGGGTTTTCGGCGACGTCGGTCTCGAAGCGATGGAGACCGAGCAGCGTTCGACCATGACGACGGACATCATGGCCCAGCATGCCACGGGCAACGAGATGGGGCGCCTGATGGCGCTGGGGTTTTTCGGGGCGTTGTATCTGCTGCTCCAGTTCCGCTCTCCGATGATCCGCATCGGATCGGTCGCCGCCCTGGGCGTCATCGGGCTGGGGCTGGTTCTGACCAAGGGACGGGTGATCTACCTCTCGGTGGCGCTGGCGCTGATCGTGGCGCTGCTGCTTTCGAAACTCCCCTGGAGCCGCCGTCTTCTGCTGGTGGGGCTGATCGTCTTGTTCGGCGCAGCGGGGGTCGTGCTGATCGACCTGATGGGGTGGACCGGCGAGGGGATCGTCGCCCGGTTCATGTCGATCTTCGACCCCAGCGACCCGAGTGGCGCGAGGGCGCGTCTGAGTCGTTTCGGGTACTGGTCGGCCTACTGGGACGCCGCCGTCCGCCGGGCCTTCGTGGGCTACGGGTTCTACGGCACGCGGGAGTTCACCGGGACGTCGATCGCCCACAACGACGTGATCACGATCATGGGCGACCTCGGGCTCGTCGGACTCATCGCCTTCTTCGGGCTTCACGTCAGCCTCTTCCGGCGGCTTCGCGGCATGCGCCACCGCTGGCTTCAGTTCTACGTGACGACCGTCTGGAGCTTCATCCTGTTCGCGGGCTTGACGCAGACCGACTTCTACACGCGCCACTACGGACTCAGCCTGGCGCTGCTGATCGTCCTGATCCGGCTCGACGAGCAGTACCGCGAGGCCGAGGCATCCGAGGTCGCGCCGGAACCGCAGCCCGCCGTCCATCCGCCGCCCCGCTACGCGCTGCCGTAGGACCGCCCCGGTCTCGCTGAGCACGGAAGCCGCACTTGACGGAGGTCATATGAAGGTCGCCATGGTCACGCCGTTTCCCGACGAACCCGGACAGATCTCCGGGGGCGTGGCCGCCGTCAGCGCCTACCTCGCGCCGCTTCTCCAGCGGACCGACGGGATCGAGCTGGAGGTGGTCGTGCCCCGCAACGGACCCGCTTTTCCCGACGAGACGCGCACCTTCGACGACCTGCCGGTTCATTACCTGCACCTCTCGGAGAGCCCGCTGAGGGGGTTCGTCTTCACCGGCCCGGCGCGCCTGCGGGAATGGCTCGCCGGTCGCGGGTTCGACCTGGTCCACGTGCAGGGAATGGCCTGGTGGTCCCGCCGATGCCCGGCGCCGAGCGTGCTGACGCTGCACGGGCTTCTGGAGCGCGACGTTCTGTTCCGAGCGAACCGTTTACGCCGCCTGCGAAGCCTGGTCTATCGCATCCTGGAGAATCGCGGGCGGCGGGCGGCGGAGAACGTGATCGTGATCAGTCCATACCTGCGGGAGTATCTCGGCGGTGTTCTCCGCGGGCGAACATGGGACATCGACAACCCGGCCGCCGACGCCTTCTTCGACGTCGAGCGAAGCCCCGAGCCCGGGCGCATCTTCTGCGCCGCGAGGATCATCCCGCGCAAGAACATTCTCGGGCTCATCGAGACGCTCGCCCGCGTCCGGGCCGGGGGCGTCGACGCCCGCCTGCGCCTCGCCGGCGGCGCAGAGAAGGAGCCCTACGCCCTCCACTGCGCCGAACGGGCGCGTCAGCTCGGCGTCGCCGGCGCCGTGGAGTTTCTCGGGCCCCTCAGCGTGGAAGACGTCCGCACCGAGCTGGGCAAGGCCGGGTGCTTTGCACTCCAGTCGTTCCAGGAGACGGCGCCGGTGTCGATCGAGGAGGCGATGGCCGCGGGAGTCCCCGTGGCGGCGTCCGCGCTGTGCGGGGTTCCGTACATGGTCGAGGACGGCGCGAGCGGGCGCGTGGCCGATCCGGACGATTCGGTCGCCTTCGCCGAGGCGGTGCTCGACGTGCTCGAGCCCGCCGCGAACGAACGGATGTCCGCCCGGGGCCGCGAGATCGCCGAGCGGCGCTTCCGCGCCTCAAGCGTCGCGGAGAAGACGTCGCATGTCTATCGAGCCATTCTCGACGGGAGCGAGGTGGGACCCTAAGCGTGGAGTTGGTGATGCGTCTCGTATATGTTGGAAGCTTGGATACCTTTGTAACCAATGAGATGGAGGCTCACCGCGTGGCAGGATGGGAAGTCCTCCCTGTCGTAAGCGGACCGCCGCCGGACGCCGACGCTCTATCCAGCGTGCAGAGGTACTGGGCCGCGCGAGCGTTGTTTCGTCCTTCTGCCTCCGGCGCGGTGCGGGGGCTTTTCAGGGAATCGATCACACACCCACTTCGCTTCCTTCGGGTAGTATGTTTCCTGCTTCAGGTGCTGCTCTCAAGCCCCCCTGAGTTCGCTCGCGGCGTTTACGAACTGCCCTTGGTCCTCGCCCATGCCGCCCGGTGTCGGGCATTCAGACCTCAGCACATCCATGCACACTTCGCCTCCCGGCGGCTCACTGCGGCACTGATGTTCGGAATCCTGATCGGCCCCAAGGTCTCCTGTACCGTCCACGCTTTTGATATCTTCACCCGTGGGGGGCGGAGCCTTCGGTGCCGACTTGCTCGCTGCCATTTCATTGCGTCGATTTCCAGGTACAATATTGAGTACCTCCGCAGGCACTGCGGAGAGCCTATTGCCGCCCGCTGCCGTATCGTCCGATGCGGTGTTGACTTAGGTCGCTTCGATATCGAAGGGCGCGATCCGGAGCCTGGCCGGATGATCACCATCGCTCGCCTTGTGGAGAAGAAGGGCCTCGACGATGCCATCCGCGCCTGCGCCCGCCTTCGCGATTCGGGTGTCTGCTTCTTTTTTCAGATTCTCGGTGATGGCCCCCAGCGGGCTGAACTGGAGCGTCTGGCGGCGGACTTGGGACTCGAAGACAGCATCAGATTCTCCGGACGCGTTCCGAACGATCGTCTCAGACCGATGATGAGCCAGGCGATGGTGTTCGTCATGCCTTGCGTCATCGCCCGGGATGGCGACCGGGACGGAATACCCGTAGCCATGATGGAAGCGATGGCTTCGGGTGTCCCCGTGGTTTCAACGACAGTCTCCGGCATTCCCGAACTCGTCGAAGACGGCATATCCGGGTGGCTTGTCCCTGAGCGGAGTCCGGAGCTTCTCGCTGCGGCCTTGGAGAGAACGCTGAAGAACCCGGAGCGCGCCCAAGCCTGCGGCTTGGCGGGGAGGGCGCGCGTGGCCGAGGAGTTCGACATATCCATGAACGCTGAACGACTGCGCCGGCTGATTGACCGGCCCTGAGCTTCGGGCTCAAGTGGCAGTTGGCTCGTGATCCGAGCCCGGCGGGGTTCGCTTCGATGGCGGGGTGACCATCCCGGCGCGCCAGAACAGCAGGGCGGCGGCGGCCAGGGCGACGAGGTACACGATGATGGCGTAGCGGGCGCGGACGAAGATCGCCAGGACGACCCCGACCACCGCGGCGACGGTCCCCAGGATGTAGAAGAGCCCGACGACCTGCTTGACCTTCATTCCCCGGTCCACGAGCTGATCGTACAGGTGCGAGCGGTCCCCGGTGAAGATGCTCTGCCCGCTGAGCAGGCGGCGGACCACCGCCAGGCCGGTGTCCAGGGTGGGCAGGGCGAAGACCGCCCAGGCGGCGATGAACCACCGCAGTTTGCCCTCCATGCAGAACAGCGCCATCATCGTCGCGACGAAGAACCCCAGCAGCATGCTCCCGGCGTCGCCCATGAAGATGGTCGCCGGAGGAATGTTGTACGGCAGGAAGCCCAGGACCGCCCCGGCCATCGCCAGGCAGAGCACGACGCGGACCTCGTAGCGGGCGTACTCCCCCGGGCCGGCGAACATCACCAGCCACACCGACAACGCCAGGAACCCCAGCGCGATGATCCCGGTGACCCCGCCGCAGAGCCCGTCGAGCCCGTCGAGCAGGTTCGTGGCGTTGCACGTGAGAATCACGATGACGATGCACAGTACGCCGCTGAGCGGGACGAGGATCCACCCGGGCGCCGCGTCGAGCCCCGCCGCGGAGAAAAAGGCGATCGCCATCCTGTTCCCCACGCCGCCGAGCAGCAGGATTCCTGCGGCCAGGACCTGCCCGAGCACCTTCTGCTTCGGGCGGATGTCCAGCACGTCATCGGCCAGGCCCACCAGCGTGATCAGCAGGCTGCTCAGCGCGATGCTGGCGAGATTCCACAGCGGATTGTCCAGGACGGTCCGCAGGTCCCCGCCGGCCAGGCTACCCCTCAGCCCGTCCCACAGAACCCGGCGGTCGGGCATCACCATCACATAGGACGTCAGCCCGACCAGCAGCCCGGCGCACATCGCCAGCCCCCCGAGATAGGCGGTGGGGCGGGCGTGGGGCTTGAGCAGGTCGTCCGGGCGGTCCACCACCCCCGTGCGGTACGCCAGAAGGCGCACCAGGGGCGTGGCGATCAGCGAGACCACAAAAGAGATCGCGCCGACCCACCAGACGGAGTCCAGCACCTCACCGGGCGTATGCAGCGGCGTGCTCACGGGATGGCCTCTCGGGAATCAGTCCGCAGCCGACTGGGAGTATATCGGCAGCGGGGGCGCCGGGTAATGACCTTACTTTGGCCGCTCAGTCGACCCGATCCATGCGGGAGTCGCTCTGCCACATGTCCGCGTTGCTGTCGAAGGCGTCTTTCAGCGGGTCGGTCGCGCGGGTCATCGCCTCGAGAACGTCGGGCGGAAGCTCAACGTCGCCCGCGGCCGCGTTCTCCCGCGCCTGGGTCGGGTTCCGGGCCCCGACGATGACCGACGCCACGCCGGGTCGGCTCAGCAGCCACGCCAGGGACGCCCGCGTCATCGGAACCCCCGCCTCGCGGGCGATCGTGCGGATGCGGTCGATCGCCTCGAAGGTCAGCCGCTCGGCGCCGGGCTCGCCGTGGCGCGTCTCCGGACGGTCGGTCGAGAAATGCCGCGTCCGCGCCCGGCCGGCGGGGACGTCGTCGGGGCGATGGAACTTCCCGCTCAGCAGCCCCTGGGCAATGGAGCTGTAGGGGAGAATGCTGATCTCCCGGTCGGTGCAGAACGGCTGGATTTCGTGCTCGATTCCCCGCCAGAGCAGGTTGTACGCCACCTGGTTGCTCTGGATGCCCCAGGCGTCGGCGACCTCGCGAAGGTAGCTGATCCCGTAGTTCGAGACGCCGATCGCGCGGACTTTTCCCTCGCGCTTGAGGGCCTCCATCGCCCGGAAGGTCTCCTCCTGCGGGACCTTCGGGTTCGGCCAGTGGACCTGGAGCAGATCGAGCCTGTCGGTCCCGAGCAGTTCGAGGCTGCGCTCGCACGAGGCGCGGAGGTCCGCGGGCGCCACTTCGCCGCGGCTGATCTTGGTCGCCAGGACGATCTCGTTTCGGTGTCCGGCCAGGGCTTCCCCGAGCAGCGCCTCCGACTCGCCGTCCCCGTAGGCCGGCGCGGTGTCGAAGCAGGTCACCCCGGCGTCAAAGGCCGCCCGGATCGCGGCGACCGAGTCGTCCCGGTCCTGGCGTCCCCACGTCCGTCCGCCGATCAGGGCCCAGCATCCCATGCAGATCGTCGAGACCTCGATGTCCGTTGCGCCGAGGGTGCGGAACTTCACGGCAGCACCTCCTTTCGGTCCGGATGGTACCGCCTCGGTCGTCCGCGCTCAATGCAGCAGCGCAAAGGACGAGCCGGCGGGGCTCGCTGGGGGCCCCGCCGGCTCCGGTCCGGCTCGGAAACAGGTGGAAACGGTCTTCAGCGGCTGCGGCGTCGGCGGAGCAGGAGCAGCGCGCCGCCCAGGCCCAGCAGGGAGGCGGTGGCCGGCTCGGGCACCGGCGCCCCGCCGTGGATGATCATATCCTGGCGCGTCGGGCTGGTCAGCACGATCGGCCCCATCGGCGGCTCGTAGTCGCCCGGGAGCGAGTCCAGGATGGCGTTGCCCATCGCCTCGACGTCGCGGTCGAAGCGGATCTTGAACCGCCCCTTGCCCAGGTCGAACTTGCCGGAGGGGGTCTCGTAGAGCAGCTCCCAGATCGAAACCTGCAGAGCGGCCGCCTGCTGCCCGGTGGTCACCTGCGGGGCGTAGGTGTCGAAGACGTACCCGACCATCGCCCGGCGGTCGGTCTTGTAGGCGGGCGAATCGAACCCGAGGTTCCAGCCCTGGAGGTCCTCCAGGCCGCCGGCCGTGACGTCCCCGTCCCCGGCGAACTGGTAGAAGTCCACGCAGTAGCCCAGGGAGTCGTCGTCGTTCCAGTTCAACTGCATCTGACCGGCCTGGGTCCAGGCATGGCGGCTGGGGGCCTGAACGAAGACGGTCTTGTTGAGCCCCATCCCCTGGAAGTCCATGTAATCGGCGGAAGCCTGGGGGGCGCTCCAGACCAGAGCGGCGAATAGCGCGGCGAGCATCAGCGTCTTGATAACATTCATGATTGCGGCTCCTTTGGCCTGGCTACACAAAGCCGTTCTCGTGATGGCGGCCCTTCGCGGGCCTCGGGTTTGCTGCCAACCGGAACGTAGGATTCAGCCCGCGGCGGGGCGAACGGGGGGAGGTTTTTTCTGCGGGCGCGCCCGTGCGGCGTTGCTTCAGTCCCCCCGCCGGGACGCCGATGGGACAGATGGGACCGGGTCGGCGTGCAGATCAGACGCCCAAGGCTTGTCATGGATCAGGAACGCGACCTCACCACGCCGCTTGACGCAGTCGAATGCACCTGCTGCCGGACGTGCGCCGTCCGCTGCCCGTGCGAATCGCTCCGCGGCGCCTTCGGCGACCCCGGCGGGACCGCCGCCGGGTCGCGGTCGGGGCGGCAACTGGCCGACATCGTCGACCTGCTGCCCGATCCGACTTTCGCCGTGGACGCCGCCGGGCGCCTGATCGCCTGGAACCGGGCGATTGCGGAGATGACCGGCGTCGGTCCCGAATCGATGCTGGGCAAGGGAAACCGCCAGTACTCCCTCCCGATCTATGGCGTCCGCCGCCCGGCGCTGATCGACGTGGCGCTGTCCGGGGGCGACTGGCGCGACTGGTACCCCGGCATCCACTGCGAGGGGCGGACCTACGTCGCCGAGGTCTACCTGCCCAAGCTCGACGGCGGGCGGCGCCTCTGGGTCAAGGCGACCGTCCTGCACGACGAGCAGGGCGCCCTCACCGGCGCCATCGAGTGCGCCCGGGACATCACGGCGCTGAAGCGCGTCGAGCATCAACTCCGGGGCGCCCGCGACGCCGCCCGGGAGGCGAGCCGGGCCAAGGACCGCTTCCTGACGAACGTCTCCCACGAGATCCGCACCCCGCTCAACGGCATCCTCGGGACGCTGGACCTGCTGGGACAGGCGGACGATCGCCAGCGCGGGGAGTACATCGAACTGGTCCGCGAGTCCAGCCACTCGCTGCTGCGGGTCATGGGCGATATCCTGGATTTCTCGCTGCTCGGTTCGGCGAAGCTGAGCCTCAAGCCCGAACCCGCCGACATCCGCGCCGTACTGAACCTGGCCCTCAGATCGCTGGCGGACTCCGCGGCGGCCAAGGGCCTGGAGTTGGGCGGCCGGGTGGACGAAGACCTCCCCGGCACGGTCGTCGTCGACCCGGATCGCCTGCGACAGATCGTCATGAACCTGGTGCACAACGCCGTGAAGTTCACCGCGGCGGGGCGGGTCGACGTTCGTCTCGCCCCCTGCGGCGGCGGAGATCGGCGCCTCACGCTGGAGCTGTCGGTGACCGACACGGGCCCGGGCGTCCCCGGCGACCAAGTCGAGCGGATCTTCGAGCCCTTCGAGCAGGGCGACGGTTCGAGCACCCGCGTCCACGGCGGGACGGGGCTGGGCCTGAGCGTTTCGCGGGAGCTGGCCCGCCTGATGGGCGGGGACATCCGCCTGGAGAGCACCGTCGGCGAGGGGAGCACCTTCACCGTCACCTTCCCGGTCGAGCTGCCCCGCGCCGAGTCCGTCGGATCGGACGCCTCGCCGGCGGCGCCGCAGCACCAGCCGCCCCCCGAAACCGACGACCTCCGCGGGACGCTGGACCTGGATCGCGCCGTCGAACGCGTCGGCGGCGACCGGGCGCTGATGAAGGAGGTCCTCGGCGTCGCCCGCGAGGAGATTCCCTCCATGCTCGATCGCCTCGGCGAGCTGGTGCTCCGCGACGACCTCGACGCGCTTTCCCGCCACGCCCACACCCTCAAGGGGCTGTTCGCCAACCTCGCCGCCGACGACGCCCGCGACCTGGCCTGCCAGCTCCAGAACGCCGCGGCCGAGGGAAAGCGCCCGCAGTTGCCCGAGCTCTCCCAACGGCTCGACGCCGCCGCCCGCCGCGTGCTCGGCCGTGCGGACGAACTCCTGGCCTGACTGACAGGGCGCTTGGACAGACGCCGGACCCGCGGTACCATGGTCGGTTCGATTCCGCCGGGCCTGCGCCCCCGGCGGGGACGCCACGGGAGCGACCATGAAGATTTCACTGAACTGGCTGACCGATTACATCGACGTCGCGAGCACGCCCGCCGGCGAACTGGGCGACCTGTGCACGCGGATCGGGCTCAACCTCGAAGAGGTCATCGAGACCGAGACCGACATCGTCTTCGACCTGGAGGTTACCTCGAACCGCCCGGACTGCCTCGGGCACGTCGGGGTCGCCCGCGAGATCGGCGCGGCGATGGGCATCCCCTTCAACGCCCCGCAGGTCGAGCAGCCCGAGACGCGCGGGAAGGCGTCCGAGCTGACGAGCGTCGAGGTGCTCGATCCGGCGCTGTGTCCGCGCTACACCGCCCGGGTCATCCGCGGGGTGTCGGTGGGCCCGAGCCCGCAGTGGCTCGTGGACCGGCTCGAGGCGGTCGGGCTCCGCAGTATCAACAACATCGTCGACGTCACCAACTACGTCCTCTTCGACTGCGCCCAGCCGCTGCACGCCTTCGACTTCCACAAGCTCGCCGGCGGACGGATCATCGTCCGCCGCGCCCGCGACGGCGAGGAGATCGTCAGCATCGACGAGACCCGCTGCACGCTCACCGGGGAGATGCTCGTCATCGCCGACGCCGAGAAGCCCGTCGCGGTGGCGGGGATCATGGGCGGACTGGAGACGGAAGTGTCCGAGGGCACCGCGGACGTGCTCATCGAGGCCGCCCAGTTCGATCCGCTCAACATCCGCCGCACCAGCCGGGCCCTCCAGTTGATGAGCGAGAGCAACTACCGCTTCGAGCGCGGAATCGACCCGGTCGGGCTCGACCAGGCCTCCCTCCGCGCCTGCCGGATGATCCTGGAGCTCGCCGGCGGCGAGCTGGCCGAGGGGGTCGTGGACGTCTGGGCCGACCCCTACGAGGCGCCCGAGGTCGCCCTGCGCCCCGAGCGGACGAACCGCCTGCTGGGCATCGACGTCCCGCCCGAAAAGCAGACCGACGTACTCGACCGCCTCGGCCTGACGCCGCGCCGCGACGACGGGCGGATCCTCTGCACGATTCCCCCGCACCGCCCGGACCTGCGCCGCGAGGCGGACCTGATCGAGGAGGTCGCCCGCCTCGTCGGGTACGACGCCATCCCCGTCCGCGACCGCGTGTCGCACCCCGTCGCCGGCACGCAGGAGATCGAGCAGGCCCGTCGCGACGTGGCCCTGACGCTCAACGCCGCGGGCTTCTCCGAGGCGATCACCCCCAGCTTCGTGGACCGCGAGGAAGCCCGGGCCTTCGGGCGCCTCGAGCCGATGGAGGTCGACCCGCTGACCCGCCGGACGAACAACACGCTCCGCCCGACGCTGCTCCCTTCGCTGCTCCATGCCCTCAAGAACAACCAGGACGCGGGCAACATCGACGTGAGCCTCTACGAACTCGCGGCCGCGTTCCCCCCGAGCGGCGGCGAGGCGGCGCTGCCGGCGGAGTTCGTCGAACTGGCGCTGGCGACCACGCGCGACCTCCGCGAGCTGCGCGGGGCGATCGAGGCGCTGCTGGAGCGTCTGGCCCCGGCCGCCCGGACGACGTTCGTGCCCGGCGAGGCGCCCGGGTTCGCCGCGGGAGCGGCCGCGGAGATCATCCTCGACGACGAGCCCTGCGGCGCTCTCGGCGTGATCGACCCGAAGGTGCAGAACCGCTACGGGCTCGAGCACGCCCCCTCGGCTGGACGGCTGCGGTTCGGCGTCCTGCTGAGCCATACCCGTCGGGAGGTCGGCTATCAGCCGGTTCCGCGGTTCCCCGCCGTCACGCGCGACCTGTCGATCATCGTCCCGGAGCCGACGACCTGGGGCGAGCTTGTCGAGCGGATCGAGGCGGCCGACCAGCCGCTCCGCGTGGGCGTCGACTACGTCACCACGTACCGGGGCAAGCAGGTCGGCTCGGGGCGCAAGTCCGTCACCGTCACCCTGACCTACCGCAGCGAGGACGGCACGCTCCGAAGCGAGCAGGTCGATGAGCAGGTCACCGAGGTCGTCGAGCAGCTCAAGGCGGACCTCGACGCCGAGTTGCGGGCGTAGCCCGTCACGTCGCTGACTCGTCGCCCGTCTCGCCGCACTGCGTCTTCGCCGGCGACCTCTTGCTGCGCGTCGGCGGGTCAACGGAGCGACCAATCCACGAGGGGTGCGCGACAAATTCGTGGCATGGGCGTCTCGCCCGTGGGACGCATGGCCAAGATGGTCATGCCACAATAGGGACGCGCACCCTTCACGAGCTTCTAAAGCCTTTCCCGCTTGAGGGCGATACAAGGTGTGCTACAATGGGCGCGTCCCTTCGGGGACGAAGAATCCAGCCTCTGCCGTGTCTCGGCAGGCGGTCATAAATGAGAAGAACCGATACCCCCATTAAGGGAGGTCACGTTCGGCGCCCGGTCTGCCGGTCGCCGACAACCGCCCACTTAGATTAATGGGTTCTTTCTCACCGGCCGCCACCGGCACAAGGGTGGAGGCATTTTTTTGCGCTCCGCCGGAGGCGACCTCGCCGAGACCCTGGCGCAGCCCGGTCGCTCTGGGCGCGAGCGGAACGAGGCGGGCCGAGGCGTCGAGCCCGTTCGGGTCCGCGGGGCGGAGGGGTGCGCGACAAACTCGTGGCATGGGCGTCTCGCCCATGCGTGGCGCGGGCATCCTGCCCGCGTCCCAC
>CAYTQL010000046.1:0-12676 GCA_964439555.1 uncultured Planctomycetaceae bacterium
TCCAGGCGTCCGAGACCGGGCACCTGGTTTTCGGGACCGTCCACGCCTCCAGCGCCGCCCAGACGGTCTCGCGCGTGCTGAACCTCTTGGCGGCCGAGGAACGGGACCACGTTCGCCAGTCGCTGGCGTTCAACCTCCGCGGGATCATCTGCCAGAAACTCCTTCCGTCGGTGCGGGAGGACATTGACCGCGTCCCGGCGGTGGAGATTCTCCAGAACAACACGTCGGTGCGACAGTTGCTGGCGGAGGGTCGCGACGCGGAGTTGCCCGAGGTGGTCCGCTCGAACGAGGGACAGGGGATGGTCAGCTTCACCCAGTGCCTCTTCGAGCTGGTGGAGAAGGATTTCATCGCCCCGAAGGTCGCCTACGAAGCGGCGCCGAACGTCAGCGAGCTTCAGATGATGCTCAAGGGGATCAACGCCCGCCAGAGCAACCTGCTGGGCTGAGTTCAGCGGCGTTTGAGCCCGCCCGGAAGACGCCGCCGGACGCCCGAGCGGACCCGCTCGGCGAAGCGGTGAATGCGATAGGGGAGGACGCGCCGCTTCAGGTAGCGCTCCCGGCGGCGTTCCTCGCGGGTGCGGTCGTCCGGGGTGAGCGGTCGGGACGGTTCGTACCCCGCCTGGCGCATCAGGGGCTCCAGCGTGACCTCGGTCCGCTCGATCAGATCGGGCGAAGCCTGCCTCCAGCGCCCGATGGGGCGGGCGTCGAATCCGCCGGAGAGGTCGCCGAAGGAGCTGTTGTTGCTCCAGCGGTTCCCGTAGTCGCTCATCGTCGAGGGCATCTCGATCCGCTCGACGCCCAGGAACGCCGCGAGGCGCTCGAAGGTCCGATCCGATTCGAGAATCAGCTCCTCGAACGTCACGATCAGCAGGCGTTGCGACATCGCCTCGCGCTCGGTTAGTCGGGCGATCGTGGCGTAGGAGTCCGCCCATCCGTCGATGAACTCGTAGACGCCCTTGGCGTGGAACCAGGGCCACTTGCGCATCCCGGAGGCGACGACGTCGCGGGGATCGCGGAGCACGTAGAGCACCTTGACGTTGTCCACCGCGTCCAGGAGGCGTTCGACGCCCCGGTGGGCCATCGTGCTCTTGTGCCCGACCACCGCGACCCCGTCCCCAGCGACCGAGTCGAGCGTGCGGGTGTAGAACCCGGCCAGCGTGTCGAACGACGCCGGGTCGATCGCGACGCGCTCCTCGCCTTCGAGCTCGAGCATGTCCTGGTTGTGCTCGAATGCGTCGAGAATCGTACGCTTCTGCTCCGCGGAGAGATTCGCGGCGAAGTCCGTGACCCCCGCGGCGTCGGCGAAGCGCAGAAAGTGCAGCAGGTCGCGGCAGATGACCACGCCGGGCTGGGCGTTGAGAAAGTTGGCCATCAGCGTCGTCCCGCTGCGGCGTTCGCCGGTGACCAGCAGGCGGAGCGGCGCCGCGGCGGCGGCTTCGTCTCGGGCAGGCGGGTTGGTTGCGTTCATCTCGGGCTCTCGGCTTGGGTCCGGACGGGTCAGACGATACCATCACGCATCGTCCGGGCGCGGGCGGCGACTTGATCCGCGTTCGGACAGGTCAGAGAATAGCAGATTCATTCGTACGGCGGGGGATGGATGACGATAAGAATCGACGGGGCGGTCGGACAAGGAGAACATTGTGTCCACGTACATTATCGCGGAGATGGCCTGCTCGCATGACGGGCAGATGGACCTGGCCCGAACCATCATCGACGCCGCGGGCAGCGCCGGCGCCGATGCGATCCAGTTCCAGATATGGAACCTCCGGGCCAAGCTCGTTCCCCAGCACCCGGACTTCGAGAAGGAATCGAAGATCGAACTGAGCCCCGACCAATGGGCCGAGCTGGCCGACTACGTCCGCGAAAACCACCCGCAGATGGACATCATCGCCTGCGTCTACGAGCGGTCCAGCGTGGACGTGGCGATGAAGATCGGGGCCGCGGCGTTCAAGATCCACACCGCCGACCTGTCCAACCCGCACCTGATCCGTTACGTCGCCGAGACGCAGAAGCGCATCGACTTGAGCGTCGGCGGGTCCACGCTCGACGAGATCGCCGCGGCCGTCAACTGGATCCGCGAGGCGGGCAACGAGCAGATCTGGATGATGTACGGTATCCAGAACTTCCCCACGCCCACCAGCGACCTGCACCTGCGGTACATGCGGAAGCTCAGGGACCTCTTCGAGCTGCCGCTGGGCTACCAGGACCATTCCGACCCGGAAAGCCCGGACAGCTTCTACGTCCCCGCCTGCGCCCAGGGCCTCGGCGTGGACATCCAGGAAAAACACATCACCCATGACCGGTCGAAGAAGGGCATCGACCACGAGGCGGCGCTGAACCCCGACGAGTTTGCCGAGTTCTGCCGCATGGTTCGCATGCTGGATGCGGCGCTGGGAATTCCCGTGCCCAAGCCCTTCACCGACGAGGAGATCAAGTACCGCAAGTACGCCAAGAAGAGCATCGTCGCGGCGCGGGACCTCTCGGCCGGGGAGACGATCGGCGACGACGACGTCCGCTTCATGCGGGCCGAGGAGCTGGGCTTCCCGCCGGACGAGTCCCGGAAGGTGATCGGCCGGACGCTTCAGCGCGATCTCGGCGCCTACCGCGTGATCCACGAGGAGGACCTCGCGTGAAGACGGCCATCCTGATTACCGCCCGGTTGAAGTCCACCCGCCTGCCCAGGAAGGTCGTGCTCCCGCTGGGCGGCGAACCGATGATCCATCACCAGATCGACCGCCTGCGCCTGACCGAACGCCCGGAGCAGGTGATCCTGTGCACGTCGCCGGTCGCCCAGGACGATCCGCTGGTGGAGGTGGCCGAGTCGAAGGGCATCCCCTGCTTCCGGGGCGACCCGGACGACGTGCTGGTCCGCCTGACCACCGCGGCGCAGGAGCACGACGTGGACCTGGTGCTCAACGCCACGGCGGACAACCCCTACGTGGACCCGCGCTGGCTGGACCGCCTGGCGAACTATCACCTGGAGCAGGAGCACGATTTCACGCGGGTCTGGGGGCTCCCGCTGGGTTCGGAGGGCTGGGCGCTGAATCGCGCGGCGATGGAGCGGGCCTGCGAGCTCAAGGCCAGCCGGGACACCGAGGTCTGGGCGGGGTACTTCGAGGAGACCGGCGAGTTCCGCTGGGGCTACATGGAGGTTTCCGACCCGAGCGTCCACTGGCCGGAGCTGAGGCTCACCGTCGATACCCCCCAGGACTACGAGCTGGTGACGCGTATCTACGACGAGTTGCACACCCCCGGCGAGTGGTTCTTCCTGGAGGACATCGTCAAGCTCTGCCGGGAGAAGCCCGAGCTTCCGGCGATCAACGCCGACATCCAGCAGGCCCGACCCCGTCCGATCAAGCTCAAGGGGTCCGGCGACCGCGGCGCGGAGGGCTGAGCGGGCAGAATTGCTTGCCTCCTCGTCGCCCCTCGACGATATAGAACATGACATGCCGCCCGACGCCGCCGGCGCGGGCGTTTCGCCGGATGAAGAGGACGAATCTCCGTGGTCGACAAGGAAGAGCTGATCCAGCGCCTCACCGGTCAGTTGATCGTCTCCTGCCAGGACTACACGCAGGTGATGATCAAGGCCGCGTTGCGCGGAGGGGCCTCCGGGCTGCGCATCAACTCGCCGGGCGACGTCAGGGCGGCCCGGGAGATCACCGACCTGCCGATCGTCGCCTGCAACAAGATGCACTTCCCGAACTCGCCGATCTACATCACCCCGAGCGTCCGCGCCGCCACGGCCGTGGCGCGGGCGGGGGCGGAGTTCGTGGCGCTGGACTGCACCGACCGCCCGCGGGTCCGCCAGAGCCCGGCGGAGATCATCGCCGCCGTCCACGACGCGGGGTCGCTCGCCGTGGCGGACCTCGCCCGCATCGAGCAGGCCGAACCCGCCGCCGACGCCGGCGCCGACGTCCTGGCGACCACCCTGGGGGGGCAGTTCGACCCGCAGTTCGTCGCGGACCTGGCGACGCTGGGTCTGCCCATCCTCGCCGAGGGGCACATCCAGAGCCCCGAGCAGGCGAAGCAGGCGATCGAGATGGGCGCGTGGGCGGTCTGCGTGGGCAGCGCCATCACGCGACCGCACCTGTTGACCGAACAATTCAAGCACGCGCTGGGAGCCTAGAGCATGCCCGACGTCCCGCACACCTTCATCATCGCCGAGATCGGCTGCAACCACCAGGGCAGCGTCGAGACCTTCAAGAAGATGATCCTCCGCGCCAAGGAATGCGGCGTCGACGCGGTCAAGTCCCAGAAACGCGAACCGACCGAATGCCTCACGCCCGAGCAGTACGAGAGGCCGTACAACAGCCCGCACTCCTTCGGGAAGACCTACGGCGAGCACCGCGAATACCTCGAACTCGACCGCGAGGAATGGCAGGACGTCCTCCAGTTCGCCGATGACCTGGGCATCCCGCTCTTCGCCAGCGCGTTCGACATCACCAGCGCCCGTTTCTGCCGCGACATGGGCATGGAGATGATCAAGATCGGCGCCGGGCAGGTCACCCGCGAGGACCTGCTCGAGGAGGTCGCCTCCTTCGGGCTCCCCGTGCTCCTGAGCACCGGGATGAGCACCTACGAGGAGATCGACCGGGCGGTGGACATCTTCAAGGGCAACGTGGACCTCTCGCTGATGCAGTGCACGAGCTGCTACCCCTGCGCCCACGAAGACCTCAACCTCCGGGTGATCCCCACGCTTCAGGAGCGGTACAAGCTGCCGGTGGGCTTCAGCGGGCACCACGCCACCTGCGCCGTGGACGCCGCGGCCGTGGCGCTGGGCGCCACGTCCGTCGAGCGTCACTTCACCCTCGACCGCACCTGGAAAGGCACGGACCAGGCCCTGAGCCTCGAACCGCGGGGGATGGAAGTCGTATGCAAGTACATCCGCGCGACCGAGGCGGCGCTGGGCGACCCGGAGAAGAAGGTCCTCGAGTGCGAAAGGCCCGTCCGCCTGAAACACCGCGGGTATTGAGCGATCCGCTGAGGACCTACATCGAAGACCCGCCAAGCCGTCCATGATATTCGTTCCAGCCTTAGCTCCTTGATCGCCGGAGCGTCAGAGACGGAACCTTCAGCGAGTACGTAAGATGTTTGAAACCGACAAGCTGCTCTATCTTGAACTGCATCGAACGGGCAGTACTAGAATAGCGTCAGTTCTGCAGCAAGTAGTGGGAGGGCAGACAACCACCAAACACCGACCTCTGTCTGTCCCTACCCGAGGGAAACTGATTATGGGGTCGGTGAGAAATCCCTGGGATTGGTATGTTTCAGTCTTCGCCTATGCTTGCATGGGCGAAAGGTCTTCCTTGTACCGAGCGGCGTCCCGTCGTGAGATCCAGTGGCCTTCTCGCCACTTGCGTTCATGGGCTTTGCGCACTTGGCCGCAATTTAGGAAGAAACCTGGTCTCTGGCGCCCACTGTTGCGAGACCCGGGGGATCCCGAGGCATTCCGGGCTTGGCTGAAGCTCGTGTTCGACCACAGGCGGACCTGTGATCTGGGTATGGACTACTGGCGGTACAACATTCTTCGCGATGTGGGGCTGATGACTCTGCGTTATTGCAAGTTGTATCTGAAGAATTTCACCCCGCGGATCGCGAATAAGGCAGTGCGCGACTATGAGGCACTATGTGATTATGCCAACCGGAACACACTTGCGCATGCTTTTGTGAGAACCGAGTCCTTGTCTGCGGACCTTGTTGTGGTGTTGCGGAAAGCTGGATACGAGCTATCCGAAGCCCAGCTGAATGCGATTCGACATCAGTTGAAAGACCGGAAGAATGCTTCCGAACGTCTTTCTGTGAATGAGTACTATGATGATAAGACGCTCGATCTGGTTGCCCGGCGAGACTGCTTCATCATCGAACGCCACCGGTACGAGCCAACATCGGGCAATGGTGGGTCGAGTGGACGACCGCTCCGCTAATGTACTACCGGGAGCAAGGTACATTGAACAGGTCCGGGACCAGACGGCGGCTTTCTGAAGCTTCTCAGCGTCTGCGGATGGTAAGCATTTGGCGAGTGAGTTCGGAAGCACGATCTCGATTGGCGTTTGTGCGGGAGGTGGAACAATGACGGAGAAGGCGATCCGCTACGTGAAGAGCGCCGTACGGTGGGTACGGGTTTTCCCGCGCTTCTTGCGCATCGCGCCGTATGCCAAGCGTTCGATTGTCGCGCTGACCGTTGCGAAGTCGGGCACGAATCTCTTGAAGTTTTTGTTATGCAACTACTTGCGTGTTAGGCAGCAGGGCGCAACCTCACCGGTCAGCTACGACGACATGCATTGCCGGGCGTTCTTCGTCGACCGCCAGATTCTCGGGGAGGATTCCAATTGCGATTTTCGAAAGCCCCTCAATCCGCTGCCGGGCCACACGAACTACCGGTACTACATCCACACGCACAACGAGAAGATCGCTAGGGAACTGGCGAAGAGGGATAGGCTAAGGTGTCGATATATCCTTCAGTACAGGAATCCTTTGGACACGATGATCTCGAGCTACTTCTACCATTACCGGCACCGACGGGGATCGGAGAACGAGTTTCCCAAGCCCGCCCATTACATGGAGACTTGGTGCCGGCGCTGGTGCGGAACCTATCGGGTCCAAGAATGGATCAAGGAACGCCAGGGCGACAATGCCCTGCGCGTGAGCTATGAGGACCTGTTCCGCGATCAGCGCAGGACGTTTACGACGGTGTTGGCCTTTCTGGGTATCGAGATCGATGAAAGGGCGTTGAAGGGAGCGATGGACTTCTCGACCCTCGACGTTGTGCGTCAGCAGGAAGCTGATCGTGGTAAGCCGATCCACTCCGGACCAGAGTTCTTCGGTTCGTTCGTCCGCGACGGTTCGGTGGGGCAGTGGAAAAGGTTCCTGGATCGAGATGACGTCCGGCGTTTCGCCGTGATCCTCGATGAATATGGCTTGGATCTGGACAGCTATACGTTGGAGTGACCCCCAATCCGAATCGGTTTTAAACATGAAACGTGATTCGTGATAAGGACTCACCATGGCTTTGTCAGACAGTCCCACTGCTCGCACGGTGTATCGGAACTTCCCGAGCAGCGCGGTGCTGGGCTACCTGCTGCCGCATGTCGGGCACGCGGTACACGACTATTGCGTCTCGGGGCACAAGTTTCCGGCCGAGGGGCTGCTGCACCTGTACGCGGGCCTGAAGATCCTCTACCTCCACCGCAGCGGCATTGAGAACGTACATTCGCGAACGAAGTACGCAGGCTTTCGGGCGGCCTCCTTCCGCAGGCATTGCCAGGTGTGGGCGCACGGCGTGGAGAAATTCGGGTACCTTCGGGACTTTCCTGCGGCCCTCGAAGTGCCTCACGCGGAGTTGTTGCAGAATCGAGACGAGATATTCCGTCGGATCGTTGAGTTCCTCGAGTTGCCGCCCAGCGATCGACCGGCGCACTACGCCGCCACCACGCTGGTTCATCCGTTGGACCAGCAAACCCGCGAGAAAGTCGATGTCGCCGAGGCGTTGAGGAAACGCAAACCTGCCCACGAGGACTGGAACGACGAGCAGAAAACCATTTTCAAGGATGTGTGCACCGAGGCGATGGAGTTCCTGGGCTACGAGATGCCTTTCTGAGGTCATCGCTGCCCCGGTCGTCGGAGGTGCACGGAAGATGCACACGGAAGATGCAGGTACCTTGGAGACCAGGATGTATCAAACAGACGAACTGCTTTTCGTCTTTATGCCGAAGACCGCGTCCTCGAAGCTCGAGCGGATGGCAGAGCGGTTTCTCGGGGGGCGTCGGGTCAGCCACAAGTTCGAGCGAAGGGCGATCGATTCCGACCGGCTTGCGTCGTTTGCGGAGGGCAGGAAAGTCTTCGGGTCCATCCGGGACCCGTGGGACTGGTACGTGTCGATGTGGGTCTTCGGATGCGGTGAAGGGGGCTGGGTGTACCCACGAGTTACGGAACGCCGCTACAGCCTGCTCCAGCGGCGGCCCCTTCGCGGAAACCTTGCTCAATGGCGGAAGCCCGTGGAACTCTGGCGTTCTCTGTACGCCGATGTGCACAACACGATGCTGTTCCGGAAGTGGGTGAAAACAATCCTCGATCCGAACCGACAGGCGGATCTAGGGGAGCACTACTGCGACTACGCCTCGAGCCGGTGGGTTGGGCTCTTGACCCATCGATATCTCGTTCGCTACACCCTTGATTGTACGCCCGCCAAGTTGAACCGGCGCGTAAGCAGCTTCGAAGACATCGTGCGCTGGGACGCTGAACACTGCTTCCTCGATGGGGTCATCCGCCAGGAGGCGCTCGGCGAGTCGTTTGTGGCTGCTGTACGGGAGGCGGGCCGCGACATCTCTACCGAACTGGAGCAAGAAATGCTAACCGACGCTGGGTCGAAGCATAACGCGACGCGCCGCAAGAAGACGAGCGATTACTACGATCCGGAGACGGCGGCATTGGTGGGCCAAAAGGAACGTCTTCTGATACAGAAGTACGGTTACAGTCCCCCGCTTGCTCTGGAGGTTGGAGCCTGAATTTGAGCAGGAACAGCCTGAGTTCGAGCGAGTTTCATCCCCCGAGCTCGCCCCGCGGTATCGTCTACTCGTCCCTTCGGATCATTGCGACCGACGTGGACGGAACGCTGACCGACGGCGGGATGTATTACACCGCCGACGGAGAGTTGATGAAGCGGTTCGATACGCGCGATGCCGCCGGGATGGCCCGGCTGGAACAGCGGGGCTTCCTGCGGGCCATCGTGACCCGCGAAAACTCGCCGATCGTCCTGGCGCGGGCGAAAAAGCTTCGGATTCGTGAAGTCCACGTGAACATCGACGACAAGCTGGCGTTCTTCGAGCGGTTCCTGAAGCGCCTTGAACTGGACTGGCGGAATCTCATCTACGTGGGGGACGACCTGAACGACCTGCCCGTCCTGGAGCGCGCCGGGTTGGCGGCCTGTCCGGCCGACGCGGACTACCGCGTGGGCAGGAACGTCCACTACGTCTGCGACCGTCCGGGCGGGTACGGGGCGGTCCGCGAGGTGTGCAACCTCGTCGAGGCCGCACTGGACGCCGGCGCGCCGGGAGCTTCCTGAGGTGCTCCCACGTCTGCTGGGCAGGTTGCGGCGGCCAAGCACGGCCCGCTCGGCGGGCATCCTCGGGCTCAGCAATCTCGGGCGGGTCCTGCTCCGCCTGGTCGGGAGCCTGCTGGTCGCGCGGCTGCTGCTTCCGGCGGAGATGGGCGTCTTCAACGCCGTGGGGGTGGTCCTGACCTACGTGCCCTTCCTGCACCTCGGCCTGATCAACGGGCTCCAGCGCGAGTTGCCCCTGCTGATCGGTCAGGGGCGCAGGGCTCGCGGGTGTGAGCTGGCGTCGACGGCCCAGTTCTGGGCCCTCGCCTGCGGGGTGCTCTGCGGCGTCGCCGCCGCCGGCTGGGGCGTATCGGAACTGGTCCGGGGAAACTGGCAGTGGGGGCTGGCGTGGGTCGCCCGGGCGGTCGCACTGCTGTGCCTCATTCCCATGCTGTATTTCACAGCCACGTTCCGGACCGGGCAGGAGTTCATCCGCCTCGGTCTGGCCAATTTCGTCGGGGCGATGTTCGGGGGGCTGATGGTCCTGGCGGTCTGGGGTTTGGGGTTCGAGGGGCAGTGCATTCGTTTGGCAGCCACCTCGCTGCTTACTTGCGGCATACTCTGGTGGTGGCATCCGATCCGCGTCAGACCGCGGTTCCGCTGGGCGGATTTCCTCGAACTGCTCAAGGTCGGCGCGCCCCTGTTCGTCGCCTCGTACCTCCGCCGCGCCTCGATGGGGCTCGACCGCCTGATGCTCGCGCGGGGCGTGGCCGCGGGGACGGTGGCCAAGGCCGAACTCGGTGCGTACACGCTGGCGATCCTGACGGTCACCGCCGGCGGACAGGTGATCGTCGCGCTCGGGCAGGTCGCCTACCCCCGCATGCTCAAGGACTACGGGCGAACGGGCAACGCCCGGGCGGCGCTGAAGTGGGTGGTGCGTCCGACGCTGCTGCTGGCGGGCGCGTCGCTGCCGATCTTCGTCGGGCTCTGGTTCGCCCTCCCGCCGCTGGTTCGCCTGGCCCTTCCCCGGTACGTCGCGGGCGTCGAGGCGGCGCAGTGGTCGCTGGTGAGCCTCTGGCTGCTCTGTTTCAACGCGCCGCTGTCCCTCTACAACGTCCTCAAGAAGTACCTCATCTACGGCGCGATCAACCTCATGGCGGTCCCGATCTACCTCGGAGTCCTGTGGCTGCTGCGCGCGTATCATTCGAAACCGCTGGTGCCCTACGCCCAGGCGCTGGCGCTGACGTTGCTTTTCGTCCAGGTCGTCGGGCTCGTGCTGCTCATTCCCATCACCCGGCGTCACCAGAACGATACCATGCCTCCACCGCCCCCGGACGAGGCGAGCATCAACGGACCGGAGGGCAACGCGTGAGCCTGTTGACGCCCCGCGAACTGATCGACCTGGAGACGGCGCTATGGGAGCCCCGCTTCCGCGGAATGCCCCTCGGCGCGATGCTGGCGCCGCTGTTCCTGGTGAACTTCTACCTGGAAAAGGGCAGCCGCGGTCTCCTGGAGACCTTTCGCGCCAGGGTCCGCCGGGCCCTGCGCCCCTGGCAGCCGCTCCCGCGACCCGACGGGTTCAACCCGGAGCACGCTGGTCGGGCCCTGATCACCTGGTTCGACGCCACCGCGCGGGGACGGGAGCTGATCCTTCCGGTCATCGAGGAACTCGCCCCCGAAGGCCCCGTCGTGCTCTGCCGGACCTCCGCGATGGTCGCCGACTTGCCGGACGGGTGCCTCGGGCTCGATCTCGACCGGGTCCGGGGATGCGACCGGGCGCGCTGGCGTGCCGACCTCCGCGCCGCGTGGGGCCCCTGGAAGCGGACCGTTCGCCGGGAGGCGCGTCGGTTCGGGCTCCCCCGGGCAGCCGTGGAGGACTTGCACGAGGGGGCGGTGGTCCAGACCCGCCTGGCCGCGGCCTACCAGCGGATGCTCGATGAACTCCAGCCGGCCGGGGTCCTCACCGAGTACGACCGCGGCGCGATCTGGGCGCCCCTGCTGACGGTCGCCCGCGAATGCGGGGTCCCCTCGATGACGATGGTCCACGGCACGCTGGGCGACGAAGGGTTCGCCTTCGTGCCGCTGATCGCCGACCGCGTTGCCTGCTGGGGCGCGATGCAGCGCCGCGCCTTCCGCGCCGCCGGCGTGGCGGACGAGCGGATCGTCCTGGCCGGCTGCCCGCGACTGACGCGCGATCTGCCCGCCCCCCGCGCCGGCCGGGACAAGCTGAATCTGCCCGCGGAGGAGTCCGTGGCCATGCTGGCGACCTCGCCCTACCCCGCGGCGCAGCGGCTTCGGCTGGTCGAGCAGTTCTGCATTGCCTGCGCAGCGGCCGAGGGCTGGCGGGGCGTGGTCCGACTGCATCCGAACGACTCGATCGGCCTGTACGGCGAATTGCGGGCGCGGTTCAGGGGCGTCGAGTGGAGTGAATACGACCGGTGCACGCTCGATGAAGCGATCGCCGCGAGCGACCTGGTGGTGGTCTACTCCAGCGGCGTCGGCGGCGATGCCCTGATCAAGCGTCGCCCTGTGGCGGTGCTGGACGTCATCGACTTCCCGTTCGCTCACGGACAGGACCTTCTGGACGCCGGCTGCCCGCGGCTCCACAGCGCCCGGGAGCTGACGGACCTGCTCGGCACGCTCGGGTCGGAATCCGCCGGGGAGGCTGAATTGCTGGATGTGGCCGAGCGATTTGCCGAAGAGTTCTGTGCATACTACGGTCGCGATGCGGCGCGGCGGATCGCCGAGCTGTTCCGATCCGCCCTGCATGAGACCGAGGCCCGAGAGGAGCGAGCATGACCTACGCCATCCTGGACGGTACGCTGCTGGCCGCGCCCGGCACGGGCATGCCGCGCGTCTGCTATGAGCTCTCCCGGGCCGCCTTCGACAAAGCCGGGCCTGGCGCGCCCGTACAGCGAGCTTCCGTAGTGACGTTTGAGGGGAAGATACATCCCCACTACGACATGTCCGGCGTGGATGTCGTCAGCCTGGACACGGAGCCGCACGTCGGCACGTTCGGTCCGATGTTGCTGCGCTGGCCGAACCTCGCCCGTCGACTGCCCGACGGGGCCGACGCCGTCTGGTGGAACCACGAGACGCGCTTCACCGGCGACGTCCGAGGCGTCCGCCAGGTGGTGACGATTCACGACACCACCGTCCTGCACCATCACCGGCGTCATACCTGGCGGAATCGCAAGCTGATCGAATCCGGCATGAAACGGGTTCGGCGTGGCGAGTGCACCGTCACGGCTCCGTCGGAACACAGCCGGCGCGAGCTGGTGGACGTCGTGGGGATTTCCCCCGAGCGGATCCACATCATGCCCTGGGGAGTAAGCGATGCCTTCGGCGTGCTGGAGGATGAACAGCTCCGCCCGGCGGCCGAGCGTTTCGACCTGGCCGGCAAACGGTTCATCCTCTATGTCGGCAACCTGCTGGAGCACAAGAACCCCGGCGTGTTGCTGGAAGCTTTCCTGGACTTCCGCCGCAGCCTGGGCGACCGCGAAGAGGTCTACCTGGCGCTGGTCGGGCCCGGGCATGAGCAGTGCGAGGAGGTGACGACCCTCGCGGGCTTCGACGCGTCGGAGAAGGACTGGGTGCTCCGGCTCGGGCACGTCAGCGAGCAGGACCTGGTCGCCCTGT
>CAYTQL010000047.1:0-12547 GCA_964439555.1 uncultured Planctomycetaceae bacterium
GGGCGTACATGCCAGCGTCGGAGCGCCAGGGCTTCTTCGACCAGTCCTCCTCATGATCGGTGCGGTGATGGAAGACCTTGCCGTTGGAGATCGTGGTGTACCCGGCCGCCTTGAAATGCCCGGGCAGCGAGACGGCGTCCGGGGCGTCCTTCTCCAGTCGGCTCTTGAAGCTGACGAACCGGTCGCGCGTGGGGCGCATCCCGGAAAGCACGCTTGCCCGGCTGGCGCCGCAGACGGGGACCTGGCAGTAGGTGCGACGGAAGATCGCGCCGCGCTTGGCGAGACGGTCGATGTTCGGCGAGATCATCTGCTCATGCCCGAAGCAGTGGAGCTGCGGGCGAAGGTCGTCGACGGTGATGAACAGCACGTTTGGCTTGGACATGGTCTCTCCCGCGCCGCGCAGGAGACCGGGCATCGTCAGCCCGGCCGCCCCGACGGCCGCAGACTTCAGAACATCGCGTCGTGTCAGTGAATCCATCAGGTATCTCCTCGAGCCTGAGAGTGTAACACACGAGGCGCCGAGACGCCTGCGCCCGGGAGTGCCGGAAAACCGAACGCAAGGACCCCTGCCGCCGACGCCGGGCCTCATTTCCCGCACCGCCTCCCGGGATTTCCGCGCAGCGGCGCCGGAGGGAACCTGATACGATGGAAACGGCGCGGATGCGGCTCCCCTGCCGCGCCGCATGACAGAGGAACCTCAATGGGTGCAGACCTGACAACTCTGGCGTTGTTCGGTGGGTTCGGCTGGCAGGAGATTCTCGTCATCCTGCTGGTGGTCCTGGTGCTTTTCGGGGGCAAGAAGCTCCCCGAGCTGGCGCGCGGACTGGGGCGCGGGATGCGCGAGTTCAAGGATGAGCTCAAGGGCACGAAGCGCGAGATCGACGAAGCCGCCGAGGACCTCGACGACGACTTCGACGACGAATACGACGAGTACGACCAGGCCGAGTACGAAGAGATCGAGCCCAAGCAGATCGCCGGCGAAGAGCCCGACGCGCCGGAAACCCACGTCCAGGCCGACCAGCGCGTCGCCGAGAAGAACCCCGAGGACGCCGAGCAGAAATAGCCCGAACGCCGCGATCCGAACCCGCGGAGGGGACGCCGCCGAAAGCTGTGGGAACGCCGAGGCGGCCGGGGTCCGTCCCGACCGCCTCAACCGCACCCACTCAGTTCCTTCGCATCAGCGCCGGTCCAGCCGCAGGCTGTACCGCGCCGCCTCGTCGTCCTCCGGGCGCAGCAGCACCACGATCGCCCCGCCCCGGGGGACGCGCAGAGTCTTGCGCCATCCGTCTTCGATGTCGTCGTACTCGCCGCGGCGCTCGCGTCCGCGCGCATCCCGGACGGTGACCTCCGCCTCGAACTCCGCGGTGGCGCTGGGCATCCGCAGCGTGTACGTGCCCCCGCGCGTGGCGGCGAATCGGAAGCGGTCCGACGCCCCGGCGCGGAGGGCATAGCGGCGCGTCACGCCGAGGTCGAGGTCCTTCGTCGGGCCCGGGGCGCCGCTGCGCGAGCGCGGGGTCGCCCGTCGGCGGGGATAGCGGCGCCGGCGATTTTCGTCCCGCTCGCCGCGGAGGCGGATTCGCCCGCTGACGTCGGCGTTGCCGGCGTTGTCGCGGTCCGCCACGCGGATGCGGAAGTTCTCCTGCGTGTGGATCACCCGGGGGAGGCGGAAGCTCGCCGATCCGCGGTCGGCGTCGATCGTGTCGCGCAGGTCGGTCGGGACGATCCAGGTCCGCCCGTTGTCGTAGGAGTACTGCACGCGCACCCGTCGGACGCTCCGCCCGGCGCGCCAGCGGACGGTGATCCGCTGCCCGGCGGAGAAGGTCTCTCCGCCGTCGGGGCTGAGCAGGTCCACGGTGCGGCGGACGTCGCGGCGGGGCGGTTCGTAGCGCCGGTCGCGGGGGTGGCGCGGGCGGCGCGGGTACCGTCGGTCGTACCTGTCGTCGTAGTCGTAGCGACCGCCGTCGTGACTCGCCACGATCTCCAGGTCCCGCACGGCGCGATAGGCATGCACGGCGACGTACCACGTCCCTTCGGTCGGGCGGGGGACGGTGATCCGCTCGTCGCTGTCATAGCCCGTGGAGCGGTAGTCGTAGCGGTGGCGGTCCGGGGCCCCCGCGTGGCGGACGTACAGGTCCGCGTCGCCGCTGTATCCGCGCGTGCGGACGACCAGCCGGTCGGTGTCCCGCGGGACGTAGACGCGCCACGTGGCGTACGTGCCGCGCCGAAGGTCGATCCCGCGGCGGATTTCCCCGTTGCGGAGGATGCGTCCGCGCCGACGGTCATCGTAGCGGTCGTCGTACTCGTCGTCCCGGTGGCGCCGGTCGTCGTATTTCCGGATGCGCAGGTCCAGCCCGTAGTAGCGCCGCTCGGGATAGAGCATCACGTACCACCACCCGTCGCGGGGGTTGTCGAGGGTCACCCGGTCGCCGTTGCCCTCGTAGGTCGAGCGGCGATCGTACGTGGACCGCGTCGGACGCCGGCCGTGACGGACGTAGAGGTCCGCGTTGCCCCGTCCGCCGTCGGTGGCGATCTCCAACCGGCGGATGTCGCGGGAGACGTGCACGCGGTAGTACCGCGGCTCGCCCTCACGGGCGGCGACGTTCTCGGCCCGGGTCCCGTTATTCGGGCGATAGGCCCGGACGCCGACGTCATCGGGTGTTCCGGTTCGGATCAGGATTCGAGGCCCCCCGCCCGAGGCGGTCGCGATGCCCGCCAGCAGCAGTCCCGTCCCCACGGCCAGACGTGTCAGCAGATGCGTGCGATTCATTGGACTCACCTTTCCATTCCGAGCGTCCGGGCGGCGGACGCTCCTGCCGAGCCTTCCACCGATTCCGGACACGAAGGGGCGCGGCGGGTTAGGAGGAAATTGACTGACTGGTCAGTCAACCCATCGCCCGGGCGACGCCTGACCCGGCAAGCGGTGCAAGGCGCCGGGTCGGGCTCCAGGTGACCCGGGTGCGGTCGCTCCTCTCTCCGCGCCCTGTCCCGCCGGGGTGGGTTGTTCCCGGCTCGACTTCCGTCAATCGGGCCGGTAGGCTGCTTCGGCTTTGCTTGTGGAGAAGATTCTCATCACCGCGGGGGTGATCCCGGCTGCGATGCTGGCGGGGTACCTCGCGCGCCGATGGCGGGTGCTGCCCGAATCGGCGGCGAAGGTGCTCATGACGCTGGTGATGGTGGGGGGGTATCCGTCGGTGAGCTTCTTCAGCATCTGGCGGATGAACCTGCTGCCCGCGGACGCCTGGCTGCCGGTGCTCGGAGCGTTGGAGTTCGCGATCATGGTCTTTCTCGGGCTGCTGATCGGGCGGCTGCTCAGCCGGGAACCGGCGACGCGCGGGCTCTTCGCCATCGCCACGGGGGCGGGCAACCACGGGGTGACGATGGGCGGGTTCGTCGCCTTCCTGCTGTTCGGGCCCACCGGGCTCGGGCTGGTCAGCGTCTACTGCCTGATGTTCTTCCCGATGATCGTGTTGCTGATCTATCCGGTCGCCCGGCATTTCGCGGACCCCGCCGCCCGCACGCCGCTGTGGCGGCTGGTCGGGCGCAGCGTGGTGGACTGGCGGTCGGTGGGGCTCCTGGCCGCGGGGGCGGGCTTGGCGCTGAACCTCTACGGCGTCCCGCGACCGACGCAGCTCTACGACGCCGGGCTGCTCAGCGTGTTGGTCTACACCGTCACGCCCATGGCGTTCTTCGCCATCGGGTTGCGATTGCACCTTACCGAGCTGCGCCCGGCGTGGCGGCTGGTGGCCGCGCTGGCGGGGACGCGGTTCGTCCTGGCCGTGGGCGTCGGGCTCGTCCTGGCGTGGCTGACGACGCTGACGCCCTTCGGGCTCATGGGTTTGCAGCAGAAGGTCTTCCTCATGGAAACCTGTGTTCCCACGGCCGTGTCGTCCGTGGCCGTGGCGAACATGTTCGCCCTCCGCCCCCGCCTGGCGTCGGTGCTGTTCGTGAGCAACACCGCGATGTACCTTGCGGTGGTGCTCCCGGTCGTCGCCTGGGTGCTGGGCTGAGCGGAAACGAGCGGGAAACAGCGCGCAGAATGCGCCGGGCGGCGTCCTGTGGCATGAGAGTTCCCGGCGGAGGCGGGCTCGATGCAGCGATTGAACGAAATCCGGGCGCTTCTTTCCTCCGCCGGGCTCGCGCCGCGCCGGCGGCTGGGGCAGTGCTTCCTGATCGACGCGGGCTCCATGCGGCGCCTGCTGGACCTGGCGGCTGTGGGCCCGGGCGAACGGGTGCTGGAGGTCGGACCGGGGACCGGCTCGCTGAGCGAGGAGCTGCTGGAGCGGGGGGCGCGCGTCGTGGCGGTGGAGATCGACCCGGGCCTGGCGGCGCTGCTGCGGGAGCGGCTCGCCGACCGGGAGAATTTCACGCTGCTGGAGCAGGACGTGCTGGCGGGCAAGAGCGCCGTCGCCCCGGCCGTGCTGGAGGCGACCGCCCCGGCCGCTTCGCTGGTGAGCAACCTGCCCTACAGCATCGCCACGCCGCTGATTGCCGAGTGCCTCTGCGGGACGTGGCGCGCGGTCCGCGGCGACGCCCCCGTGCGATTCGGTTCGCTGACCTTCACCGTGCAGCGCGAGGTCGCCGACCGACTCACCGCCGGGCCCGGAAGCGGGCACTACGGGCCGGTGAGCGTCCTGGTGGGTCTGCTCGGCAGCGTGAGCGTCGGGCCCGTCGTCCCGCCCGGCGCGTTCTGGCCGCGACCGAAGGTGGACTCCCGCATCCTCCGCATCGACTACGACGAATCGTCCGCGCTGGGCGGGCAGCTTCCCGCGCTGCGGCGCATCCTCTCGACCGTCTTTCAGCAGCGCCGCAAGCAGATCGGCTCCGCCCGCCACACAAAGCACTTCGGGTCGATTTGGCCGGAGGCCTTGAGCGACGCCGGCATCGACCCGACCCTCCGCCCCGAGCAGGTTTCCCCGGAGCGCTTCGCCGCCCTCGCCCGTCGGGTGGTCGAATGAGAGGTCCCCGTGGGGGCGTTTACGCCGATTCGGCCTTTCCGGCGGGCTCGGTCTTGCGTTGGAGGGCCTGTTCGCGCGCCAGGTTGCCCATGCGGCGCCACCGTTGGTAGCGGTGTTCGAGGAGCTTGTCGGGGTCCACGCGGGACAGTTCGCGGAGGGTGCGGACGATGTAGCGTTCGAGGTTGCTCGCCGCCTCCTGCGGGTGGCGATGGGCGCCGCCGAGCGGTTCGGGGATGATGTCGTCGATCACGTCCAGCTCGCGGAGTTCGCGGGCGGTCATCTTCATTGCCTCGGCCGCCTCGGAGGCCTTCTCGCCGGTCCGCCAGAGGATCGCGGCGCAACCTTCCGGGGTGATGACGGAGTAGTAGCTGAACTCCATCATCGCCATGCGATCGCCCACGCCGATGCCCAGCGCCCCGCCCGAACCGCCCTCGCCGATGATGCAGCAGACCATCGGCGTCCGCAGGCGCGACATTTCCAGGAGGTTCCGGGCGATCGCCTCGGCCACGCCGCGCTCTTCCGAGCCCACGCCGGGGTACGCCCCGGTCGCGTCGATCAGGCAGACCACCGGGAGGGAGAACTTCTCGGCCAGGTTCATCGCCCGCAGGGCCTTGCGGTAGCCCTCGGGATGGGGCATGCCGAAGTTGACCGCGAGCTTTTCCTTGGTGTCGCGCCCCTTGTGCTGGGCGACGACGACGACCTTCTCGGTCCCGATCCGCCCGAGCCCGGTGACGATGGCCTTGTCGTCGGCGAAGCGGCGGTCGCCGTGGAACTCCATGAAGCTGCGGACGATGGTCTCGATATAGTCGCGGGCGAGCGGGCGCTGGGGATGCCGGGCGACCTGGACTGTCTCCCACGGGGAGAGGCTCCGGTAGGTCTTCTTGAGCAGCGAGATGTACTGGGCCCGCAGCTCGCGGATTTCCTGCCCGTAGTCCCGCCCGGTTTGCACCTGGCTGCCCTCGAGCTCGGCGATCTGCCGCTCGAGGCGAAAGATCGGCTGCTCGAAGGGAAGCTGATAGCCGTCGGGGGATGCTGACTTGGCCATGCCTCTCGCCTTCTCGGGCTGCGGGGGTCCCGCCCCGCGCCGGGGTGTTCTTACACAAACGGACGCCCC
Source organism: uncultured Planctomycetaceae bacterium (assembly GCA_964439555.1). GTDB lineage: Bacteria > Planctomycetota > Phycisphaerae > SM23-33 > SM23-33 > CAYTQL01. The sequence goes on from CAYTQL010000047.1 coordinate 6,070, forward strand.
GAGGCGCCCGCGAAACGTTCATGCAGCATTTTCCGCGCCGCGAAGAGGCGTTTCAAGGCTTTCGGACCCTTCGTTGTTCAGCAGGATGAAGGCGATGGAGAAGACACCGCGCGGTCGTCGGTCACCTCCCGGCGGTCTGTTCGATTTGCTCGAGCAGGTCGGCAGCCTTGGTGCGGTCGGCGGCGGAGGCGGCGGTGATCTCTTCGGCGGCGGCGCGATCGGTGAGCTGGGCGGCGTTCGCCCGGACGTTGTAGTCGCAGAGGCGGGGGACCGCGGCGGCGAGGGTGGCGGCGGCGAGCAGGTCGCCGGTAATCCAGCGGGAGGCCTTGCCCACCAGCTCCCGGAGGTCCTCCAGCACGGCCAGGGCGAGCTTGCTCGCCTCCCGGGGCACGTCCACCGCGGCCGCGAGGGCGAGCTGCACCCGCTCGGGGTCGCCCGGGGCGTCCGGCGCGGTGGCCGACTCGCGGTAGAACCGGTAGGCCGCGGCGTCGTCGCGCGTGAGCTGCTCGAACATCGCCCGGGCCCGCTCCAGGCGCCGGGCGGTCCGGTCGTGCAACTCGTCATGCGCGGCGAGGGACTTCTTGCCCTTGGAATAGACCAGGACCATCTCCCCCAGCGCCGTCGCGAATGCGCCGATCACCCCTGCGACCGATCCGCCGCCGGGGGTGGGTTCCTTCGAGGCGGTGGCTTCGGCGAACTCCCGCACGCTCAGCGACAGCAGGTCCGGTTGGTCTTCGGTCATGGTGGGTCCTTCGTAGAACGGCGGTCTCTCTGTTGAGCCCCCGCGGCTCCGCTCGAGGGGCATGATAGACGCCCCGGCGCAGGCGCTCAACAGCGCAAGCGCGGAGGCGGCAGGGGTCGGACCGTTGCTGTCGATCCTCGCGATCCTGCCGAAGGACGAGGGCGCTACTCCTTCGGCTTCGGCGTCGTCAGAACGGTCAGCCACTTCTCCGGGTCGCCGAGGTATGTCTTGCCGACGCGGGCGACGTCTTCGGGCGTGATCTTTCCGTAGAGCGCGGGGAGTTTCGAGCGGAAGTCGTGGCCGAGCCCGTAAAGCTCGTCCAGCGCCGCTTCCATCGCCAGTTCGGTGAGGGACTGTTTCTCCAGCAGTTCGGCCGTGAGAATCGTATTGACCGCCCGGTCGATCTCCTTCTGCGAGGGCGTGTAGTTCGCGGCTTTTTCGAGGTTGCGGTGGATGATCTCGATGACCTGCTCGGCCTTGCCCGGCTGGGTGGCGGCGTAGGTGACGAACGCCCCGGGGACCAGTCCCGGCCAGTTGTAGGAGTGCACCACGTAGACCAACTGCTTGCCCCGCAGTTCGCCGTGCAGCCAGCCGGAAGGCAGGCGATACCCGCTGATGATCGTATCCAGCACGGTCAGCGGGAGGCGGTCGGCGATGTTCGTCACGAGCATTCCCGGCTGGGCGACGATGACCGCGGCCACCTCGTTGTCGGTCTTCAGCACCCGCCGCCCGGCGGCGCCTTTGCCGACGTTGCGGGCGTTCGTCATCTCCGGCGTCTTCCCGGGCATTTTGGCGAAGAGCTTCTTGACGGCCCGGCGCGTCTTGTCGACGTCGAAGTTGCCGAAGATCGCCAGCACGCTGCTCTGCCCGCGGATGTACTTTCCGTGCCAGGATCGCAGATCCTTGACGTTCGCGGACTTCACGACCTCCGGCTTCCCGCTGCTGAGCATGGCGTACGGGCTCTGGAAGAACTGCGAGCGGAAGAACTTCTGGAGCTGCGAGCTCCAGTGCTCGTCCGTGCGGTCGATGGTCGCGAGGGCCCGCGGGCGGAGGATCTCCAGCTCCTTCTTCTCGAAGTCGGGGCGGAGCACCACGTCCGCGAGAATCGCCAGGGCGGTCTCGAAGCTGTCGTCCAGGACGCTCGCCTGCCAGTAGAAGGTGTTGTTCCCGCAGCTGCCGTTGACGTACCCGCCGGCGTTGGCGAAGAACTCGGCGATCTCCTCGGCCGAGCGCCCGCCGGCGCCGCGGGTGGTCATGTCCATCATCAGCGAACCGAGCCCATTGGTCGCGGGGTCCTCCACGAGCACGCCGCCCTCGGTGACCAGGGACATCGAGACCAGCCCGGCCGAGCGGTCCGGGTGGAGGACCACGCGAAGCCCGTTGGGCAGCGTCAGCAGTTCGGCCGCATCGGCGCGGGCCTGGGAATCGTCGCCGCCGCCCAGGGCGACTTCCTGCCCGGTCATACGCGTCACGGCCATGCGGTCGGGGGTGAAGTACTTCCGCGCCGCCGCGCGGACCTGTCCGGCGGTGACTTCCTGGATTCGCTTGGTGTAGTTGCGGGAGAACCCCACGTCGCCGGTGGCGAGGTAGTCGCCCCCGAGCCTCCCGGCGATCGACTCGACGGTCTGCTGGGAGTAGACGTGGTCGCGGACCTTCTGTCGCTTGGCGCGGGCGAGTTCCTCGGCGGTCACGCCCTTGTCGATGACGGTCTCGAGTTCCGCGAGGATCGCCTTCTCCGCCTTGCCCGCGTTTCCGGGCTCGCAACGGAAGGAGACGTTGAACACGCCCGTCCCCCAGGCGGGGGTCCAGGAAGAGGTGTCGATCTCGGTGACCAGCTTCTGCTCGCGCAGGATGCTCCGGTGCAGTCGCGAGGAGGCGCCCTCGGAGAGGATGTAGCTGAGCACGTCCAGCGGGTAGAGGTCCTCGTGAACCAGCGGGATGGTCTGGAAGGCGATCTCGACCATCTCGTCTTTCAGGGCCGGGTGATGCCGCACCACCCGCCGCACCCCGGAGAAGGGCTCGACGGCGGGCAGCTCGTGCGAGGGCTTCCGCCCGCGCTCGAACCCGGCGAAGGCCTTCCGCGTCCGTTCCAGCGCCGCGTCCGGGTCGATGTCCCCGACGATCACGAAGACCATATTCTGCGGGACGTAGCGTTTGGCGTGGTAGTCCAGTACGTCCCGGTGGCTCAGCGCCGCCAGCGGGGGCTTGTACCCGATGACCGGGACCGCGGCGGGATGATTTCCGAAGACGTTCTTCGCGTGCGTGTACCACATCTGCCGGGAGGGGTCGTCCTTGCCCATCTCCAGCTCGCGTTGGACCACGCCGTGCTCGCGATCGAAGTCCTTCTTCGTGATCTCCGGTCGGGCCATCCAGTCGGCCACGAGGGCGATGCACTCGTTCGCCTTGGAACTGGCCGCGGAGATGTAGTAGCTCGTGCGGTTCAGCGAGGTGTAGGCGTTGGACTGCCCGCCGATCTCGTCCACGCGCCCCGTGGTCTGCTTGGCGGATTCCGCCGTCGCCCCCGCCATGGCGTGCACCGCGCCCTTGGCCACGAGGTGTTCGGTGAGGTGGCTGATCCCGCAGCCGAGCCACTCGCCCTCGTAGAGCCCGCCGGCGCCCACGAAGCTCTGCACGCAGACCACCGGCGCGGTCCGCTTGGGTTTGACGATGACCGTCAACCCGTTCTCCAGCGTGGCGACGATCGTCCCGTCGCCGGTCTTGACGATCCGGGAGACTTCGGGAGCTTCGCGGGCTTCGGTCTCCTCGGCCGCGGGAACGGGGAGGACGGAACCGAGAAGGACCGCGAAGCCAATCGCGGCAAGCGGCAGCAGGCGTGATCTCATGGAAACCTCTGCATTGGGGTGTTCGTCGAGGGACGGCGCCCGGGCCGACCGGACAGACAGAATGATACGGGCCCGGGCCCCGGAGCGGTACTGTAAGTACGCTCGAAGCACCGGTCGGGTTCCCGGCGAAGGGTTCCCCGACGTCGGGGTCGGGGGTGTCATCTCCGGCTCTCGACACTTCAGTGGAGGCACGTCCCGATGCGCATCATGCAGGCGGTGCAGAAGGTTCCCGGCGGTCTGATGGTGGTCCCGCTGATGTTCGGCGCCCTGCTCAACACGATCGGCGGGGCTCGTGCTGGGCGTGCTGACGGTGGCCCTCTCGGCCTTGACGGGGGCGGCGGCGCTGCGGGTTTTCGGCGAGCGGTCGCAGATCTCGGTCGTGGGGGAGGCGTCCACCGCGGGCAACGCCGCCGCCATCGCCCGCGCCGACGACCCCGCCGCCGAACGCCCCGATTTCCCGCACGCCGGCGAGGACGACCTGACGTAACCGCCGGTCGCCCCGTGCGGTCACGCGCCGGGGTGCGCCTGGGCGGGGACCAGGTCGAGCACCTCGGTCAGGGCTCGAATGCGCTTCGTGTCCGGCGGGGTGGGCGCGTCCGTGCGGTCGATGAGCACGGCGTCCATTCCGATCGCTCGCGGCCCGGCGATGTCCCAGCGTTCGTCGTCGCCGACGAAGAGGCACTCGCCCGTCGTCACGCCCAGCCGCTCGCAGACCGCCTCGAAGGGCGCCCGATGCGGCTTTCGGTAGCCGACCTCTCCGCAGAAGACGGCCGCGTCCAGCAGGGGCGTCAGCCGCAGGCGGTGCAGCTCCCGCCGCCACAGCCCGGGCGGGCTGCCCCAGGGCGAGTTGCTCAGGACGCCCAGCTTCAGTCCCCGCTCCCGCAGCGCCGTCAGCGTTTCGGGCGTATCGGCACAGGGGCGGGCGTAGCGGAAGATCGGGCGGCAGAACGCCGCCTCCAGCTCGGCCGACATGCTCTCGTCGGTCTCCTTGGGCGTCAGGCGGAAGATGGTTCGCAGGCGGTCGATCAGCGGGTAGACGGCGTGGTCCTCGCGCCCGCCGCGGGCTTCGGCGACGGCGGCGTCCCGCTCGTCGTGGCCCACCCGGAGCATCTGCCAGCTCCGCAGGCATTCGGTAACCGACTCGATCGCCTCGCCCAAAATCGCCGGCCAGCGATCGTTCGGCCAATAGTCCACCAGCGTATTGCCCAGGTCGAAAATCACCGCTCGGGTCTTCATGCCCGGAGTATACCAGACCGCGCCGCCCGCCCGAGCGCGTCGTTGACGCGACGCCGGGCGGTGAAGTAGCTTCCGCTCGTCACCTCGCCGACCGAACGAAAGGGGCCGGACATGCGGAACACGCTCGCGAAAATCATCGCCTTCGCCACCAGCCCGATGGGGCTGCTGCTGGCGATCCTGTTTTTCGTCCCCTGGCTGAAAATCAGTTGCCAGGGCATGGAACTCGCGACGGCGACGGGCTGGCAGCTCAGCACCGGCGGGGCAAGCCTCAACGAATCCGCCGAAAAGAAGCCAAAGGCGGACGAGAAGGTCCCCGAGGAGGAGGACAGGGGGATCGACGCGCGCCCGTGGTACTTCCTCGGGCTCATCCTCCCGATTGCGGTCCTTCTTGCCGGGCTCGCGGGGCTCAAGCCCAAGGGGCCCGGCCCGGGAATCGGCGCCTTGCTGGTGATCCTGGGGATCGGCGGGATCGTGGTGATGATCCTGGCGTCGCAGGTCGACTATGCGGAGATCCGGCAGGACATGCTCGAAGAGACCCGAGCGCAGTCGGACAACGAGGGGATCAATCTCTCCCCGCCGCCGGAGGTCTTCGCGGGGATGATCTCCGTTCGCGCCGAGCCGCCGGTCTGGATTTCCCTGGTGATCTACGTGGTCGTCGCCCTCTGCGGCGCCGCCCTGATCGCGATTCCCTTTCTGGTGCAGACGCAACCGAGCGCCTCGACGACCGGTCCGCCGGGCGCCGCGGAGGGCGAGCCGCCGCCGGGCTGACGTCGGGACCGGCGCCCGGAACGCGCCGACGGGGACGCGCAAGCCCCCCGGCGGTCAGGACCGGGGGCTACTCCGTCTTCGCGAAGCGCTTCCGCCATTTGCGGATTTCGGCCGCCCGGCGTTCGGCGTTTCTCACGCGGAGGAAGAGGTTGCGGGGGATGCCCGCGTCGGCGCGGTACTGCTTCCACGCCTGCTTCCACGGCGTGGCGGCGCCCGCGAGGCGCTCCAGCGCCGCCACGGCCAGGGCCTTCTGTGTCGGCGAGAAGCCCTCGTCGATCAGCTCGATCAGCAGCGGCGCGCCGCGAGGGTCTTCCAGGGCGGCCAGGGCGGCGATGTGCCGCTCGACGTGCGGGAACCGCCCGCCGGTGACCCGGGCGAGCTTGAGCAGCGCCGCGACCTGCCCGAAGGCGTCGCCGGCGGGCAGCTTCCCCGTCGCCCGGAAAATGAACTCCCCCGTATCCCGCCGGAGCAGGAGCGTCTCGGACCGGTCGGACGTGACGCGAAGGACCGGCTTGTCCGCCTCGATCTTCCCGGGCAGCCCCTTCATCGGCAGCGGCGTCTGCCAGAGCGTCTCGCCCTCGGCGCGGGCGGAGGCGAGCAGTCCCGAGGCGACATAGCGCGTCGGGCCCGCCTTCGTTTCCACGCGGGTGAGGAACCGCTCGAGCAACTCAGGGCCCGGGGGAGGGGCGATGCCGGCGACCGCGGCGGCCGCGAGCACCGACGCCAACTGCGCCGCGACCGCACCGCTCACTCCGCCGCCCCCCACAGGTCGAGCGCCACGCCGTTGGGTGTGCGGAACGTGGCCGCCAGCAGAGGGTCGTCCGGGCTCCGGGGCTCAGCTTCGCGCTCGATCGGCACGTCGCGACGCTTGAGTTCGTCGCAGAGCTCG
>CAYTQL010000048.1:0-12543 GCA_964439555.1 uncultured Planctomycetaceae bacterium
GCCTGGCCAGCGACGAGCGGCTGGCGAACATTCAGGAGTAGCCCCGCCGCCGCCGACCATGGTATGAAGAACGCTTCCCCGGGACCGTTCGAGACCCTCGGGCGGTCCCGGTGGAAGATTCGGGAGTCCGATGCAGCGAATCATGCTTTCAGAGTTGCCCCCGCGGATCACCGACCCGCTGGGCCCGGAGAGGCGTTTCGCGGGCCTTCCGCACCGGGCGCGCCGCCTGGCGGCGGCCGTGTGCGGGGAGGAGCCGGTGTACTACGTCCTGCGCAGCCGCACGCGCGTGGACGTGGGAAGCTGGGTGGGCGGCTCGCGGGTGTGCCTGGCCGCGCTGACAGACGCGCTGGCGCTGTTCGCCCCGTCGAAGCATCCGCTGATCGGCGACCAGTACGCTCACCTCGACGAGCAGCTTGCCGAGGCGCAGCGCCGCCGGGAGGCGCGCGCCGAGACGCCGGCGCCCGTCGGCGCCGCGGCGGGCGGCGCGTCCCCTGCGGAGCCCGACGCGCGCCCGGGGCGCGAACTGGCCGAGGAGTACGCCGGCGAGACCGACCCCGTCGGGGGCCCGGATTCCTCCGAACCGCACTACGACGGACGCCACTGGGTCAAGCCCGACGGGAACCTCCGCGTCGGACCGCCCAGGGTCTACTACCAGGTCGCGCCGTTCACCGACCTGACCGAGAGCACCTACAACCACGTGACGGGGCAGCTCGTGCTCGCCCCCGATCGGCGCCTGCGGGTCGCGAAGCTCCGCGTCGAGCCTCTCGAAGCCTACCAGGTGCTGGCGCAGATTTATCGTCAGGAGAACTGAGCAGATGCTGGACATCCTCATTACCGGCAAGTGGTTCATGGTCCCGCTGATGGCCTGCAGCATCCTGGCCATCGCCGTGCTGATCGACCGTGCCTGGGCCTTTACCCGCCACCGCAACGTTGACAACCGGGCCCTGCGCTCGCAGTTGCTCGAGCTGCTCCGCGAGGGGCGCCTCGAAGAGGCCATCCTCGTCTGCGCCAACACGCCGGGCCCGGTCTCGGCCGTGCTGCTCAGCGGCCTCCAGGCCTACGCCCGCCACCGCGACCTCCGCAGGGACGTCGACTCGCTGACCAATGTCATGGACAAGGCGATGGACGACTACTCCCTCCACGCCCTCAGCGCCGTGGGCAAGCGGCTCAACGTGCTCAGTACGATCGGCAACGCCGCGCCGCTGCTGGGCATGGCGGGCACCGTCACCGGCATGATCGCGGCGTTCGCGGGGCTCGCCGAGGCGGGCGTCGCGGCCGAGACGGTCGCCATCGGCATCAAGGAGGCGCTGGTGACCACGGCGACCGGGTTGATCATCGCGCTGATCGCGGTGATTCCGTACAACGTCTTCTCCGGCATGACCGACGAGATCGAGTTGGAGATCGAGGAAGCCAGCTCCGAGTTGCTGGACTTCGTCGCCACCGAGCACGCCCGCGGCTGAACGCGACGTGGAGCCCCGAGGCACAGGGCGCCCCGAGGCTCCCGTCCGAGGGCGAGAGCATTCCTGAGGCCCCCGCGCCTCCGTGAGCAGAGCAGACGGAGGCCGGCGCGGCCCGGACGAACGAGCCATGGCACGACGCGGCAAACATCGCAAGAAGCGCGACGCCCACGTCCCGACGGACTCCTTCGCGGACATCGCGTTCCTGCTGATCATTTTCTTCATTTTCGTCACCTCGTTGACGGCGGTGAAGGGCTTCCAAAGCGCCATCCCCTCCGGGGAGGACGCCGAGCAGAAGGAAGAGGAGCAGGAGCAGAAGATCGAGTTGGAGGACGGCGTGATCCGCTGGAACGGCGAGCCGATCGCCCTGGAGGCTCTCAGGCTCAAACTCGACCGGCTCGACCTGGATAAGCTCTCCGAGGAGGACCCCGCGCGGGTCATCACGATCGAGCCGATGGGCAACGACCGTTGGCAGGAAATGTACGAAGTCTGGGCCGCCGTCGCCCTCGCGGGCGGCGAGGTGGTCATCGTGACCGAGGAAGAATAGCGCATGAAGCGCCTGCGCCGGAAAAAGAAGAACCTGCTGGTCCCCGTGGTGTCGATGGGCGACATCGCGTTCCTGCTGATCATCTTCTTCATCCTCGTGAGCAACTTCACCAAGGATGCGGGAAAGCAGTTCGACCCCGCCCTCGCCCGGGACATCCGCGAACTGGACCCGACCCGGGTGATGATCATCATCGACGAGAAGGGCAAGATCTGGCTGGACAACCACCAGGTCGCCAGCCCCGACGCCCTGGAAGGCGCCCTGAGCGATCGCCTCGCCGGACGCGAGGAGAAACGCGTCCAGCTCAAGATCGATCGCGAGATGAGCCAGGATCTCTACCTCGGCGTCATTGAATCCATCGCCAAGGCCGGCGGGAAGATCGACGCCGTGGGCAAGGAAGGCGACAACCCTGACGAGGACCGGCCCTGAGGGCCGACGCACCCTAAGGAGTCTCAGCAATGGCAGAGAACACCGGACCGAACGGCTCGCCGCGAGAGCAGGAGGACCTCGACCGCCTCGCGCCGGAGAAGCTCGTCACGGGCTACTCCAGGAGCAACATGGCCTTGGCGCTGATCCTCGCGATCATGCTGCACGTGGTGGTCATCGGCGCGACCAGCATCGAATACATCGATCGCACCTGGGTCCGCCCCGAGTACTACCAGGCGATCCAGGCCGCGAAGGAAAAGGCCGAGGCCGAACGGCTCGCCCGCGAAGCCGAGGAGCGCCGCAAACGCCGCGAGGCGGCGACGCAGAAAGCCGCCACCCAGGCCGCGACGCAGAAGGCGACCACGCAGAAGGATCAGATGACCGAGCGCGACAGGGTCATCCAGGGCAGCGAGATGCACAGGAAGGTCACCGGCCAGGCCGACCCCAACGACCTGCCCACCCAGCCGGACGTGGTGCCCGACCTCGACGACCTCGTGGACTGACCCCGTATCTCCGCGCGCCCCGCGCGGCGCGCCCGGCGGGAGGAGCCCGCCTGATATGAAACGGAAGTACAGCCTCAACCCGGTGCTGATCTCGATTCCGCTGACGCTGTTGGCGGCCGGGGCGCTCTACGTCGCCGTCCCCCTGGCGACGTGGTGGTACCGCGCCTTCGAGATCTATCACCCCCGCATGGCCGCGTGGCTCGCCGAGACGGACGTGCCCGGGCTGCTGGAGTTCGCCGGCGTCGCGGGCATGGTCGCTGCGGCCGTGTTCACCGTCGCCGCACTGGCGTCGCTGGTCCGCCGCCCGGCCGGGCTGCGCCTGGCGCGGGCCGGGTGCGTCGCGACGTACGTGTTCGTGCTGGTCGGATTGTTCATTCTCGCCAAGTGGTTCGTGGGCGTCGGCTCGTACCCGGTGGGGCAGAACCGCACGCTGATGGACACCCCCACGACCTTCTTCCGCTGGTCGAAGCTGGGGTTGCTCCCGGCGGTGGGAATCCTGGCGGTGGTGATCGTGGTTCACGTCTACACGCACCGCCGCGCCGTGCTGCGGCATTATGGGATGCCGCTTCCGGATGGTTGGGCGATCGGCGACCGGATGGTCGAGAACGCCCGCACCCATGGCGCGGACCCCTACTACCGCAAGAGCGGGCTGACCAGCTTCACCACGCACCTGATGGTGCTGGTGATCATTCCGTGGCTGATGACCTTCTGGGGCTGCGTGACCCCGTGGGACGCCCCGTACGGTTCGGGCAGCCCGGCCGTGATGGCCCCGACGCAGGTGCGCATCCAGAAGAAGAAGATCAAGAAGAAGTACATCTTCCGCTCCGACGCGAAGATGAGCTTCGAGGTGGTGGACCTCGACGAGTCCGACGTGCTCAAGGAGGTCAAGCAGGCGACGCTGCTGACCTACGCCGCCAATACGCACATGGTCCACGGCGGCGCGATGGGCGCCGGCGGGGGGACCAAGGGCGGCTGGCCGGAGGGCGTCCCCTGGGGCAAGTTCCGCTTCATCCGCGTCAAGCACGACGGGGCCTACTGGGACGACGGGATGGACCCGACCACCGCCGCGGACATCAACTTCCTGGCGTATCTCTCCAAGCTCGTGCCCTTCAAGGTCGCCAAGCGCGGCGAGTCCCATCCCATCGGGTGGCTGCCCAAGTATCCGCCCGGGCGCGCGCCGCCTTTCATGTACATGACCGGCGAGAGCATCCGCGGGATCAGCTCCCGCGAACGGAAGATTCTCCGCGAGTGGTGCCAGGGCGGCGGGCTGCTGTTCGCCGACGCCGGCGGACCCGGCTTCGACCGGGACTTCCGCGCCCTGATGAAGCGGGTCTTCCCCGGCAAGCGGCTGGTGGTCATCGCCGATGACGATCCGCTGTTCCAGATGCCCTACATCTTGCCCCACGGGGCCCCGCCCCTCTGGCACCACGGCGGACGCCGAGCGATGGGCATCAAGCACCGCGGTCGCTGGTGCGTCTTCTACCACCCGGGCGACCTGAACGACGCGTGGAAGAACGGTCATTCCGGTCTGCGCCGCCGCACGGCCGAGGCGGCGATGAACTGCGGGATCAACGTGGTCTACTACGCCATCACGCAGTACCTGGACATGACCCGGAAGGAGCGCCGCTAGATGACCTCTGCCCGGTGCATCCTCTCGGCATCGCTCCTTGTGATCGCATGCGCGGCGGCCGCCGGCGACGAGGCGGCCGAGACCCGGGGCGGACGGACCGGAAAGGGCGAGCCGAAGACGGCGCGTCCCGGCGTAGCCTGCACCACCGAAGGCGGCTGGCCGGATGAGGACTACACCTTCCGGTTCATTCGCATCAAGCACACGGGCAAGAACTGGGACGACGGCATGGACGCCGGCAGCGCCGCCGAGGTCAACCTGTTGAAGTTTCTCGACAAGCTGACGCCCGCCAAGGTCGCCAAGCGCGGCGAGGCGATCGAATTGGACGCGCTGTCGAAGTTCCCGCGCGGCAAGGAGCCGTCGATGCTGTATCTCACCGGGGAGAGCATTCGCGGGATCGACAAGGACGACCGCAAGGCCCTTCGCGAGTGGTGCCTCGCCGGCGGCATGCTCTTCGCCGACGCCGCCGCGATGCGGTTCCATCGCGACTTCGAGGCGCTGATGAAGCAGGTGTTCCCGGACAAGCGGCTCGTTCTCGTGGCCGACGACGACATGCTGTTGCGGGCGCCGTTCGCCTTCGCCCACGGGGCGCCGCCGCTGTGGCATCACGGCGGACGCCGCGTGAAGGGCGTTCGCCACAAGGGCCGCTGGTGCGTGGTCTACCACCCCGGCGACGTCAACGACGCCTGGAAGACCGAACGCTCCGGCGTCAACGCGAAACTGGCGGAGCAGGCGATGCACCGCCCACCTTCGCAAGAGCGGGCCCGCGAGCCGCCCGGCCACGCGTTCGACGCCCGTGAAGGTCCGCCTGCCCGACGCCCCGACGACTGAAGGACTCCCCGCCGAGTAACCCATGGACCAAGTAACCGTCGAAAGCCTGGGGCCCGTCGAGACCCTCACGAAGCTGGTGGACTACTTCCAGTTCTGGGGCGCGCTGAGCGTGCTGATCCTGGTGCTGGCGACCGCGTTAATCGCCGCCTTCGCGGTGAGCTTCAAGCGTCTGTTCTTCTTCTTCGTGGCGATCTCGCTGTCGGTGGTGGCGCTGTTGATGCTCTACATCCTGGGCGGTCCGCTGCTGTTGCTGCTGTGGGTTGCCCTGGTCATCGCGTGTTTCTTCCTGCTCAAAATCATCCCGCGGACGCCCGTGGTCGTGGCCATGCTTGTGCTGGGCTTCGGCGCGATGATCCTGGGCAACGTGAACCATCGCCAGGTCGCCGCGATCCAGATCGACCGCAGCAAGGAGGAAGCCGCCGCCCTGGAGACCCAGAAGCGGGCCCGCGAGCAGCAGAAGGAGCAGCCCGAAACCCGCCCCACGCTCCACAGCGACATCAACCTCGGCATGGAGGTGTCCAAGGAGGACCTTGCCGAACTCGAAAAGGCCGCGACAACCCAGCCGGACGAGGAAAAGGTCCCCGAGTACAAGAAGCGCGGGAAGGTCAAACGCTCGGCCACCCAGCCCGGCGCCGTGCAGACCGGCGCGTACGCCGAGCTCGCCGAGCCCGCCGGACCGCCGCCGCGCACCATGGAGGCCAATGACGTCTACCGGGCGTCGCGCCTCAGCCGGGTCAATCTCATGGCGGTGCGCGTGGCGTTCCTCATCGCCCTGACGATGGTGGTCTTCGACTACCTCAGCCGCTTCAACCGCACCTTCGGACTCCCCCTCCGCGTCCCGGCGCTGACGCTGCGGGTGGGGCACGTGCTGGTCCTGGCGGCCGCGGTGTTCGTGCTGGGGCGGTTCGTGGTGGGGTTGGTGAGTTGGTGGAACCCGCCGTGGATGCAGTGGGTGGACGCGGGCTTCTGGTTCGGCGGCGTGGTGGGGCTGGGACTGCTGTTCATCCGCCCCCGGGCGCTGCCGGTCTCCGGGCGATTGGTCGATTCGGTCTTCCGCAAGCCGAAGGTCACCCACGTCCGGGCTTCGGGGCGGGAGCATCTGCCGGACTTCCTCGGCGTCCTGGCGCGGAAGGGCGAGACGTTCATCTATCTCGGCCCGGAAGACCCGATCCCGCAGACGGACGCGTTCTGGCGGGTGGACCTCCCGCTGGTCCCCCCGCGGGGACTGCCGATCAAGGTCGGCCGGCTGCGGAAGGTGCTCTTCCGCCCGGAGGACGCCTTCCCGAACGAGAGTTTCCTTTTCGAGACCACCTGGTTCCGCCGCTACTGCTTCGTGGTGATCGGGCGGGACCTCGGCGACCGCGTCCTGGCCGACATTGTCGAACGGCTCCGCGATCGCCGGGCCTCGGGCGCCAAGGCGTCCCGAACGGTCAACGTCGTCTGGGACCACGCGGAGCTTTCGCCCGGGCAGCTCGACGAGCTGGCCTGGTTGTGCGAGGAGACGAACTGGAAGATCGTGCTCTGGTCCGCCCGCGAGCCGAACCGGGCGCTGGACGGGCTGGTCGAGGAACGCTTCGAGGTCGATGCGACCGGGGAGGTCCGCCCCGTCCGCCCCGCGACGACCGCCGCCGAAGCCGTCGCCTGAGCCGTCCCGCTCCCTGCGCCGCGCGCTACTTCTTCCGCAGCCACATCTCGCGGATCGCCCGCAGTGTGTACCCGCTTCGGTTGAGCCTGCGAATCAGCCGAATCCGCTTGATCAGCTCCCGGTCGAAGTAGCGGCTGCGTCTGTCCGGAAGGCGGATCGGGTGGATGAGCCCCACGAGGACGTAGTACTCGATCGTCTGCTTGCTCACCCCGGCCGCCTCGGCCGCTTTGCCGATCCGCATCAGCTCGGGCTCGTTGGCGGCGGAGGGCATGGTATAGGCTTTATCGCCGCGAGAGGTGGCGTAGCTTTAGGGGCTCGCTACAATACCCGCCCATGGATGCGATCAAACACGCCTTCTTCGAAGACCCGCTCTACGTCTACCTCGTCCTGGTCGCAGTCGAACTGGTGCTGGTGATGCTCTGGCGGGCCCGACGCACGCGGCGGTCGCTGGCGATGCTGGCGATCGGACCGGCGGCGGCGATGGGCGTCTTCGCCCTCGCGGCGCTGGTGCAGACCGATCGCGAGCGGATCATCCAGATCAGCGAGCAGATCGTCGCGGACGTCGCGGCCGGCCGCCCCGAACGCATTCCGCCGCACCTGACGGAGGACTTCTCGGCCACCCTGCGGGGTCGGAAGATCACGCGGGTCACCGTCGAGAACGTCGCAACCGGGTACCGGCGCAACCTCGGGATCGAACGGATCGCGCTCCGCAACGCCAGGGTCGAGGTCGAGGGTGATTTCGCCACGCTGCACGCGACCACCGTGCTGCACCTGGAGGATGGCGGGGTCTTCGGGCTCAACTGGACGGTGCACTGGGTGCGCACGGACGACGGCTGGAAGATCGAGCGCGTCCCCGAGCCGCGCACGCCCCGATCCCTGATGGACCTGTGAGGCGAATCGAAAGCGAGAGACCATGACGCCTCGAGAAATCATCACCGCCGTACTGGACCATGAAGATCCGCCGCGGATCGGCATGCAGCTTGGTGGGCGTTTTCCGGCCGATATGCGTTCGGCGGGGCGTCCCGCGGCGCCGACCGAGCCGCTGGCGCCCCGTCCGGGCGAGTTGCGCCGCTGGCGCGACGAGTGGGGCGTGGTCTGGGCCTCCCTGACCGAGTTCGACAAGGGCGAGGTCGTCGAAGGGCCCATCACGGGAGCGAGGATGCCTCCGGGCGGCGGATCGACGCGAGCGAGGAGATCGCCTGGGCCCGCCAGCGGGTCTGTGTCTTCCTCGGGCACCTCGGCGACGCGGGGCTCTACCACGAGGGCATCGGCTACCAGATGTACCCCTCGTCGTTCCTGCTGCCCGCCGCGATCGCCTCGGCGCGTTTCGACGGCGTGGACCTCGCCGAGCGGTTCCCGTCGTTGCGGCGGATTGCGGCGAGCTGGTTCGCCGGCGCCGTGCCGCGGTGGTCGCTGAACGACGCGGGCGAGCGGCGCCTGTGGTTCGGCGCCAAGCCCTCGTGGAACGACGACGGGCTCGGCTGGGTGCACTCGAATGCGCCGCTTCTGGCGATGGCGTTGGCGCCGCCGGAGCAGCAGGGGGCCCTGCGAACGCAGTTCGACAAGCTCAACGGCGTCGACGCGCCCGAGCCGTTCTGCGGAGAGTACCTCCCGCGGTTCTTCACACTGCTGCACTACCCGTACGAGACCGAGCCCGCCGACCCGGACGCCGTGCTGCCGCGGCACGTGACGGACAGCCGACAGGGCTACACGTTCTTCCACAACCGCTACGCCGACGCGGATGACGCCGTCCTCGGCGCCTACGCCCGATGCACCTTCATCGGCGGGCACCACCAGGACGATGCCGGAAGCCTGCGGTTCAGCGCCCTGGACTGCGACTGGATCGTCGGCGGCGGACAGGCCCGCCCCGACGCCGAATGGCAGAGCGTCCTCACCCCGGCCGGGGGGCGCGAGGGCGAGTACGGACGCGGGGCGATCGTCGTCGACGAGGCGACGGACGCCGGCGGGGTCTTCGGGATCGACCTGCGACCCGCCAGCGGGGGCTATCACGAACGGTTCGCGGCCGTGAATTACTCCGCCCGCAGCGAAGCGCCGGTGGTCCTGGCCTTGCTGGACCAGGTGGACGACCACCTCGGGCGCGACTGGCAGTGGCACCTGAGCCTCGGGCCGACGCTGGAACCGCAGATTGACGAGGACGGGCAGGGCTTCCGGGTCGCCGGTCCGGGCGACGCCTCGATGGTCGTCCGCTTCCTCGGGCCCTGTCAGCCGGAACGCATCCAGCCTCGCCGCATGCCGGACTCTCAGCGGACCTTCGAAAACGGGCAGACGGTTCACTACCCCGGGCGGGCGTTCGTCACCGCGACCTTCGCCAACCGCGAGCACCTGGGCATCTACGCATTGATCACCATCCAGCGGGACGAATCGCCGCAGGTCGAGTTGATCGGCGAAGGGCTGGCGGTGCAGGTCGGCCAGTGGCGGTGGGACCGTCCCTTCGGCGCCGCCGTCCCCGAAGCTTACCGCCCCGGCGCCTCCGGCAGCCTCTGCAAATACCCCGGCGGCGACGGGTAGTCGGCGGGCGGCAACTCGCTGGGCACGATGAGTCGCTCACTCCTCGCATTCCGGGATGACAGGATAGCGGTCGGCGTCGCTTGCGCCTCTCACGCCAGGGAGAGTTCCCGCCGTGCGTTCGCGTGGAGGACCTTCTCGCGTTCCGCGTCGGTGAGGTCCAGTTTCAGGTGGGCCCGGACGTCGTCCTCCTGTGACCGCCAGGGATAGTCCGTGCCGAAAAGCGTTCGCTCGACGCCGTGGCTGCGGATGATCTCGACGGCCCGTTCGGGTCCCACGCCGTCGACGATGAAGCTGGTCTCCATCAGCAGTTCGCGCCCCACGAGCCGGCGTTCGACCTCGTCCCAGTCCTGCCAGCCGCCCATGTGCGTGGCGATGAGTCGCAGGCCCTCGAACCGGTCCAGCACGTCGGCGGTGCGGCGGGGGGCGGCGCGATCGTCGTCGGCCGGGTAGGCGATGTCGTACCCGCAGTGGCTGGTGACCAGCAGCCCGGCGTCGCGGCAGGCGGCGTAGACGTCGTTCCACGCCGGATCGTCGATCGGGCAGGCCTGGTACATCGGGTGGATTTTGACGCCCTTGAAGCCTGCCTCGGCGAAACGCTCCACCCACGCGTCGCGGTCGTCGCTGGCGGGGTGCACCGACGGGAACGGGATGACCCGCTCCGAGCGGATTGTCTCGCACCACGAGAGAATGCCCGCCTCCTGCCCGCTCTTGGTCGCGATGGCGCAGACGACGGACGCCTCGACGCCCGCGGCGTCCATCGACTCGATCAGCGACGCCACGGTCCCGTCGCCGAAGGCCTTCCACGGGCACTCGGCCTCCAGCGCGGCGATCGCCCGCGGCGCCAGGGCGTCCGGAAACGCGTGCGCATGTACGTCAATTACCTTCACGGGCGTCCTCCTCCGCCGGCCGGGTTGTCGACCGGTGCAGCGCCACGGCGGCGTCCGCCTGAACGAGGTAAACATACGTGTCGGTCCGGCCGCCCATGCATTGGAACGGACGGGAGGCCGGCGGTCCGCCCGCGCAAGCCCACGCCGCGGGAAGGGCGACGCTCAACAGGATGAGTCCCGAGCGGTTCATGCCTCCAGACTACGCAGCGCGCCCGGCGCAGGCAAGTGCGTCAGGCGCGACGGTGGCGGGTGAAGCGTTCGCCCCTACAATGTCGCGAGCCGGGTCCCGCCGGATACGGACCCCGGGAGCTCGGCCTTCGCGAGCTCTGCGACCTCGGCGCGGAACAGACAAGGAGCCGCCATGCCGTTGGAGCGACTGGACGAGAACCCGCTGCTGACGCCGGATGACCTGACGCCGACGCGCGACGGCCTGCGCGTCATGTGCACGCTGAACCCCGGCGCGGTCCGTCACGGCGAGGAGACGCTGCTGCTCGTCCGCGTCGGCGAGGAGGCGCCCGGCGACGAGAACCACGTGGCCGTAATCCGCTGGGACCCCAAGCGCGGGGAGACGGTCGTCGACCGCATCGTCCGCGAAGACCTCGACCCGGTCGCCACCGACGCCCGCGGGCACTACCTCAACGGGCGGATGCTCCTGACGAGCATGTCGCACCTGCGCATCGCCCGCAGCACCGACGGGCGGAACTTCACCTTCGACCCCGAACCGGCGATCTTCCCGGCCACGCCGTACGAGGCCTACGGCTGCGAGGACCCGCGGATCACCTTTCTCGAGGGGCGGTACTACATCACCTACACGGCGGTGAGCGATCGCGGCGTCTGCGTGGCGATGGCCAGTACGGAAGATTTCCGCACCTTCGAGCGGCACGGGCTGGTTTTCCCGCCGTACCAGAAGGACGTGGCGATCTTCCCGGAGAAGGTCCGCAAGCTCTACGTCTGCCGGCACCGGCCTTACAAGAGCGAGTTCAACTTCGCCTGCGTCTGGACCGCCTACTCGCCGGACCTGCTGAGTTGGGGTCGCCACGCGATGACCCTCGCGCCGCTCCCCGACACGTGGGAGGCCGAACGCGTCGGCTGCGGGGCGCCGCCGATCCGGACCGAGGAAGGGTGGCTGGAGATTTACCACGCGGCCGACTCGGCCGGGCGGTACGCGCTCGGGGCGATGCTCAGCGACCTGGAGCACCCGGAGCGGGTGATCGGGCGGGGCTCGGTCCCGGTCCACGAGCCGGAGGCGGACTACGAACTGGTGGGCATCTTCAACGAGTGCGTCTTCTCGAACGGGATCGTGGTCGAGGACGACGGGACGGTCACCGTCTACTACGGCGCCGCCGACCGCATCTGCGCCGGCGCCCTGACGACGGTCGATGAAATGATCGCCGCGGCGAAGGCGTAGGTGTCTGTTTCTCTGGAGGATGAAACGGATAAAGGGGAGACGGGCGTGTTCGGGTCTTGCCGGGGCCGCGTCCTCTTCACCCCCTCGATCCTGCCACGGAACAACCTACAGGGCAGCGAGGATCGTCTCGGTGGAGCTCGTCCCGAGGCGGGTGGCGCCGGCGTCGATCATGACCAGAGCGTCTTCGAGCGTTCGGATGCCCCCGGCCGCCTTGACGCCGAAGTCGGGCCCGACCTCGCTGCGCATCAGTTTCACGTCCTCGACGCGCGCTCCGCAGGGCCCGAAGCCGGTGGAGGTCTTCACGAACGCCGCCCCCGCCTCGACGGTCGCCCGGCAGCCGAGGCGGACCTGCTCCGGTTCGAGGTAGCCGCACTCCAGGATGACCTTGACGGGCCCGAAGGGGCGGAACGCCTGGACCACCGCGGCCACGTCCGCCCGCACCAGTTCGCCCTTGCCCTCCCGCAGGCGCCCGACGTGCACGACCATGTCCAGCTCCTCCGCCCCGTCCTCGCCGGCGCGGATCGCCTCGGCGACCTTCACCTCGGTGCTGTGGGCCCCGTGGGGAAACCCCGCCACCGTGCCGACGACGGTCGAGCTGCTGCTCAGGCGCGACGCCGCGAGCGGCACATCGGCCGGGCGGACGCAGACGTACCCGACGCCGAGGCGCGCGGCGAGGTCGCAGGCCG
>CAYTQL010000049.1:0-12434 GCA_964439555.1 uncultured Planctomycetaceae bacterium
CCCGAGTTGCGGATATCGCCGCAATGACTCAACCGATTCAGAGCAAACCCCATGCCATATAGGGAGATCGAGTTCTAAGCTCCGATGATTGTGCGGTTTACGTCCGGAGGCCGAAGCCGGGGAAGAGGGAGGTTAGACTACATATTTGTGAAATACTGGGAGACGAAATGACAGGAATGTGACCATATGGCCGTGTGCAAACAACTTTGGACCCGTTGGTCAGGGCCGCTCGTTCGACTCGGTCCGTTTGAGCGGTTGTCCGCAGCGCCGGCAGAACCGGGCGTCGGAGAGATGGTCCGCGAGGCGGCAGCCCGGGCAACTGAGCGGTCCGTATTCCCGTTCGGTCGCCCGATACACCTCGGCGGTGACCATGCCGGTCGGGATTGCGATGATGCTGTATCCGAGGATCATGATCGCCCCGGCGAGGGTCTGACCCAGCGGGGTCTGCGGGCTGATGTCCCCGTACCCGACCGTCGTGAGGGTCACCACCGCCCAGTAGATGCTCCGCGGGATGCTCGTAAAGCCCCCGCGTCCGCTTTCGATGAGGTACATCAGCGAGCCCAGGATCACCACCAGCGTCAGCACGCCGAGCAGGAAGACGGTGATTTTCTTCCTGCTCGCGGCCAGGGCGGTCACCAGCAGGCGTCCCTCGCCGAGGTACTGTCCGAGCTTGAGCACCCGGAAGATGCGCAGTACCCGCAGGACGCGGACCACCATGAGCACCTCGGCCCCGGGAAGGAGCAACCCGACGTACGTCGGGAGAATCGCCAGGAGGTCCACGAGCCCGTAGAAGCTGGTGATATACCGTAAAGGCTTACTAACACAGAAGATGCGAAAGGCGTACTCCACGGTGAACATCAGCGTGAAGGTCCATTCGAGCTTGAGCAGCAGCATCCCGTGGGCGGCCCGGATGCTTGTGACGCTGTCGAGGAGCACCACGACGACGCTGGCGAGGATGCTGAGGATCAGCAGGACGTCGAACGCCTTTCCGGCGCCTGTCTCGGCCTCGAAGATCACCTCGAACCCTGCGCGCCGCCACGCCGGACCGGGCGGGCGTCCGAACTGCTTCGCTGGAGGGTGTTCCATCGTTCGCGCCTCCGAAGGGAGCCCGGACCTGGATCGGTCGGGGGCTCCGAAACCGCCTGTCGTGACCGGCCCGCTCTCGAATTCCGAAGCGATTGAACCGGACAGAGCCTAGAAAATGAGGCGATCCGCCGCCACGAAAAAGGCGCTCAAGGGAACTTCCCGAGGCTCCGATACGTAATGTCCCCAGGGAAAAGCACTTGAAAGCTCGGAGTATTTCGAGTAGTCTTTTGCCTGCTCCACTTGGCACTCGCCCCTGCAAGGGGCCTCTATCGTCTCGTACCTGCACGATCGAGACAACAATCATCCACAACAACCAGACCCGGACGCAACGTCGCAAAGGTCGTTCTTGCGGCCGCTCAAGGTGTGCGCCGGGGTAACCCGCAAAGGAAGAGGACCGAACCGAGATCATGACTCCTCCGATCACGAAAGATCAGAAACGGATCGCCCAGCAGATTTCCGAGGACGTGGCGCTGGAGAAGTGGCACGACTGGCGTTGGCAGACCAAGCACGCGGTGCACAGCATCGGGCAGGTCGAGGCGCTGCTCGGGATCGAGTTGGAGCCCGAGGAGCGCAAGCAGCTCGAGGAGACGGTGGGCACGTTCCCGCTGTCGATCACGCCGTACTACCTCTCGCTGATCGACCGGGAGGACTTCCGCAACGACCCGATCTTCCGACAGGCGGTCCCCTCGGTCCGCGAGCTGACGGTGGACGACCTGGACATGTCCGACCCGCTGCACGAGGACGAGGATTCGCCGGTCAAGCAGATCACCCACCGCTACCCGGACCGGGTGCTCTTCTGCGTCTCGAACGTCTGCGCCATGTACTGCCGCCACTGCACGCGCAAGCGCAAGGTCGGCGACGTGGACTCGATCCCCTCCCGCGCGGACATGAAGGAGGGCATCGAGTACATCCGCAACACCCCGGAAGTCCGCGACGTGCTGCTCTCCGGTGGGGACCCGTTCCTGCTGCCGGACCGCCTGTTGGACTGGCTGCTCGGCGAACTGGCGAGCATCGAGCACGTCGAGGTCATCCGCATCGGCACCCGCACGCCGGTGGTCCTGCCCCAGCGGGTCACCCCGGAGCTGGTGGAGATGCTCAAGAAGCATCACCCGATCTGGCTGAACACGCACTTCAACCACCCGCGTGAGTTCACGGCCGAGTCGCGCCGGGCGCTGAAGCTCCTGGCCGATGCGGGCGTTCCGCTGGGCAACCAGTCGGTCCTGCTGGCCGGGGTGAATGACTGCCCGCGGATCATGAAATCGCTGGTCCACAAGCTCGTATACAACCGCGTCCGGCCTTACTACCTCTACCAGTGCGATCTCTCCGAGGGGCTCTCACATTTCCGGACGCCGGTGGGCAAGGGCATCGAGATCGTCGAATCGCTCATCGGGCACACCAGCGGGTTCGCGGTGCCCACCTACGTCATCGACGCTCCGGGCGGCGGCGGGAAGATTCCCGTCATGCCCAACTACCTGATCTCCTGGAGCACCAACAAGGTGGTGCTGCGGAACTACGAGGGCGTGATCACGACCTATGCCGAGCCGGAAAGCTATGTCCGGGACTTCTGCAACCGCAAGTGCGAGGAGTGCCATCTCCAGTTGCGGACGGAGGATTCCTACGAGTGCGACCCGGTCGGGATCGCCGGGCTCATGGACGACGCGGACGACGCCTTCTCGCTGGTGCCCGAGGACAACGCCCGGCACCTGCGCCGCGTCGAGGATAACGGCGGCGACGAATCCGAGACGGACGACGGGGAGGCCCCCGAGGCGTGAGCGAACCGGCGTCGCCGACAATGCGCAGCGGCGGGCGGGTCCGCCGGCTGGTCGCGCTGCTGATCGCGGCCGTGCTGCTCTGCGCCGTCCCCGCCGGCGCCCAGGGGAATGCCGAGACGTTCCGCGTCGCGCTGACGGGCAAATACCCGCCGTTCAGCTTCTATGACCAGGAGGGCGACCTCGTCGGGTTCGACGTGGACGTCTCCCGCGAGATCGCCCGGCGCATGGGGCGGGATCTCGAAATCATCACCACCGAGTGGGACGGGATCCTCCCCGGTCTTCTGGCGGGCAAGTACGACGCGATCATCGGGTCGATGGCGATTACCCCCGAACGCGCCGAGAAGGTCGCCTTCTCCCGCCCGTACTACACGTCCGGGGCGCAGCTCTTCGTCCACCGGAAGAACCCCCACCACGTCTACAACATCGCCGAGGCCGAGGAAAAGGAGCTCACCGTCGGCGTGGTCCGCGGGGAGACGTTCGAGACCTACCTTCGCAACCACCGCCCGGGCGTGAACATCCGGACCTACAAGTCCGCCAACGACATCTTCCTGGACATGGAGACCGGGCAGCTCGACGCCTTCGTGACCGACAAGCTGGTGGGCACCTACCAGGCCCGCCAGGCGGGGCGCCCCTTCGTGTGGGTCGGCGACCTGCTCTACGAAGAGCAGATGGGCATTCCGGTCGTCAAGCAGCGCCCCGCCCTGCTCAGCGAGATCAACACCGCCCTCGGCGAGATGCGCCGCAGCGGGAAGCTGAAGGAAATCTACGACAAGTGGTTCACCGGCGGCGCGGTCAAGCGGGACACCGGCATCCGCTTCGAGACGGTCGTCGAGCTGCTGGCGCGGGGCTTCGGGATCACGCTGCTGGTGGCGGGGCTGTCGCTGGGCATCGGCTTCGTGCTGGCGATCCCCGGCGGGGTGATGCTCAACCGCCACCACGGGATCACCCACCTGATCATCCGCTCGGTGACCGACTTCATCCGCGGCACGCCGGTGCTGATCCAACTGTTCTTCGTCTACTTCGGGCTCCCGCAGATCGGGCGCGGGCTCGCCGCGATGGGCTGGTCGGTCGATACCGGGCTCTCCCCGATCTCGGCGGCGGTGGCGACCCTCTCGATCAACTCCGCCGCGTACATGTCCGAGGTGGTCCGCAGCGGGCTGATGAGCGTGGACCGCGGGCAGATCTACGCCGGGCGGGCGCTGGGGCTCTCCCGCTTGCAGGTCTTCCGGCTGATCATCTGGCCGCAGGCGTTCCGCATCGCCATCCCGCCGCTGATGAACTCCGTGGTGGCGCTGATCAAGGACACCGCGTTGATCTCGATCATCTCGGTCAACGAGGTCATTACCGCCGCCCAGTCGGTCATCTCGGTGACCTACGAGCCGATGTTCTACTACCTCGTCGTCGCGGTGATGTTCTTCGTGGTCACTTTCCCGCTGATGAAGCTCGCCGGGCGGCTCGAAGCCCGCATCCGGGCGAAGGGGTTCGTCCATGATTAACATTCAGAGCGTCACCTACGACTACGGCAGCGGCACCCGCGCCCTCGAGGACGTGAGCATCGAGTTCCCGCGCGGGCGGATTTCCGCCGTCCTCGGCGAGAGCGGCTCGGGCAAGACCACGCTGCTGATGTGCCTCGGGCGTTTCCTGGCGCCCAGCGCCGGCGAGATCACCTACGACGGCCGGGCGATCGGGGAACTGCCCGAGCCCGAATTCCGCAAGGCGGTCGGGATCGTCTTCCAGAAGCTCTACCTCTTCCCGCACCTGACGGTGCTGGAGAACATGACCCTCGCCAAGCGGCACGTGCAGAACGCCTCAAAGCCCTCGGCCGAGGGGATGGCGATGGAGATGCTCGAGCGGTTGGGGATTCCCGAAATCGCCGAGGACTACCCCGCGCAGATCTCCGGCGGGCAGGCCCAGCGGGCGGCGATTGCCCGGGGGCTGATGCTCGAGCCGGACTACATGCTGCTCGACGAGCCCACCAGCGCCCTCGACGCGAACACCACCGGCGAATTCGCCGAGTGGCTGATCGACCTTCGAGAGCGGACGAACTTCATCATCGTCACCCACGACATCCGCTTCGCCCGCCAGGCGGCCGACAGCGGCATCTACCTTTCCCAGGGGCGGGCGCTGGATGCCGGGAGCATCGAGGATATCATTCGACACGTGGAGGCCGGCGAACTGGTGGACCCCGCCGGCGCGGAGCGCGAATGACGCAGATCGAGCAGCAACCCGACACCGTAGAGATCATCGGGGACTCCAAGGTCCAGCACGGACCGCTGAGCGACCGGGTGTACCTGATCCGTCTCGACCCCGGCGACGCCGGAACCATCGTCCCGGCGATGGAGGACCTCGGCGCGCGGCACGGGTATTCCAAGCTCTTCGCCCAGGTCCCCGCGCGTCTTTCCGGGGCGTTCCGCGACGCCGGGTTCGAGCCCGAGGCGCAGGTCCCGGGCTTCTTCCGCCACGAGGACGACGCGCTGTTTTTGGTGAAGTACCTCGACCCGTCGCGTCGCAAGGACACGACGCGCGCGCGGTGCGAGGAGGTCGTCGCCGCCGCCCTGTCCCGCCCGAGCGAGGCGCCGAACCCGCTGCCGCCGGGCTTCGAGATGCGCCCCTGTACGCCGGGGGACGTCGAGGCGATGGTGGCGCTGTACGACGTGGTCTTCGAGACCTACCCCTTCCCGATCCACGATCCGTCCTACCTGCGGGAGACGATGGACCACGTGATCTACTGCGGGGCGTGGCACGACGGGAAGCTGGTGGCGCTGTGCTCGGCCGACGTCGACGACGGCGCCGCAGTCGCGGAGATGACCGACTTCGCCACCCACCCCGAAGCGCGAGGCAAGGGCCTGGCCGGGATGCTGCTGTCCTGCGCGGAGGTCCACGCCGCCGAACGCGGGGTGCTGACCGGCTTTACCATCGCCCGGGCGATGAGCTTCGGGATGAACATCGTCTTTTCCCGCGCCGGGTACGAATTCGCAGGCCGGCTGATCAACAACACCAACATCGCCGGCGACCTGGAAAGCATGAACGTCTGGTATCGGCGGTTGACCGGTTGACCGGTCGGCTCGTGGATTGCATAACTCTCTTGGGCCCCATGCCGCCCGGGTGACCGCCGGCCCGGGGCGCCGCGACCGTCCCGGTCAACGAGTCACCGAGCTAACGGATTAACGAGTCAACCCGTGGAAATGGTCCAGTCGCTGGCGTCGTTCCTTGTCATTCTCAACCCGTTCGCCCTCTGTCTGTACCTCTGGAGCCTGATCGACGAGCTGGAACGGGCGACCTTCTTCCGCGTCCTCCTCACGGCCAGCGCGGTTTCGCTGGGGGCGTTCTGGCTCTGCGCCTTCGGGGGCGACTGGATGCTCCGGATGATCTTCGCGATCAATCCCGAGGGGTTGCGGGTCTTCGGCGGGGTGGTCTTCGCGATCATCGCGTACAACTACGTCGCCAAGGGGTACCGGGCGGTGGAGATGCTCCGCGGCTCGCTGGAGGAACTGCCCAGCACGATCGCGGTGCCCTTCATGATCGGGGCGGGGACGATCACCCAGGCGCTGCTGATCGGTCAGATCCACGGGCACGTCGGCTCGCTGGTGGTTCTCGCCGGGGCGATGGCGGCGACGTACGGAATCGTCTTCCTGTTCTACCTGGTCGATTCGGTGCTCCGCAAACGCCACGAGCGCATCTTCCGACGCTACGTCAACATCCTCTGCCGCCTCAACGGCTTGCTGATCGGGGCGTTCAGCGTGGACATGATCATTTCCGGCGCCCACGCCATCTGGGTTGCGGGGTAGGGACCGCACCGAAGACCGACCGGCCTGGCTAGAGCGCTCCTGCCCCCTCGGCGGCGCGGGTGGCGAAGACGGGGCAGCGGCGGGCGAATTGCGCTTCGAAGGCGTCCCGGATGCCCGCGGTCGCCGCCTCGGTCGCGTCTTTGCGGCACAGGACGATCGCGCAACCGCCGAAACCGCCGCCGGTCATCCGGGCGCCGTAGACGCCGTCGATCCGCTCGGCCGCGTTGACGATCGCATCCAGCTCGGGGCAACTGACCTCGTAATCGTCCCGCAGCGAGGCGTGGGAGGCAGACATCCGCTCGCCGAAACGCCCGAGGTCCGCCGCCTCCAGCGCCTCGACCGCCTCGAGCGTGCGGGCGATCTCGCCGATCACGTGCCGGGCCCGGTGGTATTCCACGTCGTAAAGCGTGCCGCGCTGCCGCTCCAGGTCGTCCATCGACGCGTCCCGCAGCGCCTCGACGCCCAGCTTTCCCGCGGCCGAGTGACACTGCTCCCGCCGCTCGGCGTACTCGCCGCCGCCGATGGCGTGCTTGACCTCCGTGTCGGCGACGAGCAGGACCGTCTCGGGGTCGTTGAAGGGCACGTGGCGGGTGGACCCGTCGCGGCAGTCCAGCAGCAGGGCGAAGCCCTCGCGTCCCATCACGGCGATCGACTGGTCCATGATCCCGCACGGGGCGTCGGCGAATTCGTGCTCGGCGCGCTGGCAGATCAGGGCGACGTGCCGCTCGGGCACCTGGTGGCTCTGCCCGGAGGCGGCGAGGATCGCCTCGGCTGCGGCGACCTCGAGGCTGGCCGAGCTGCTCAGCCCGCCGCCGAGCGGGACGTCGGAGTCGAACAGCAGGTCCGCCCCGCGGAGCTCGACGTCGTCCATCTCATCCAGGAAGGCGATGACGCCGCGGGGATAGTTCGCCCAGGCGGGCTCGGCGGGGGCGATCCGGCGCTCCAGGTCCAGCGTGACGATCTCCCCCGGCGGGTCGGATTGCCGCGACGCGAGGCGGACGAGGGCGTCATCGCGCGGGGCGAACAGCGCGACGGTCTGCTTCTCGATGGCGATCGGCAGGACGAACCCGTCGTTGTAGTCGGTGTGCTCCCCGATGAGGTTCACCCGCCCGGGCGCCCGGCGTCCTCCCTCGGCCGACTGGCCGAAGATCCGCTCGAAGTCCGCAAACAGTGATTCAGTCATACGGCGAACGGTACCCGCGCCCGGAGGCGCTGTCAACGGCAACACCCGCGATTGCGGCCCCGCCGCCGGGAAGCGGAGACCTAACGGGCGTTGCCTCCCCCGGCGCCGTTGCGTCTCTGAGGCGAAGCCGCCCGGCGCCCGGTCGAGCGGACGCGGGTTCGGGCGGTCCAGGTCAGCAGGGCGACCCCGGCCAGGAAAGGCACGATCGAGAGGTACTGCCCCATCGTCAGGGCCGAGTCGCGCAGCGTGTGGTACTCCTTGAAGAACTCCACGCAGAAGCGCCCGGCGAAGTAGAACGTCAGGAACAGCCCGGTCATCAGCCCGCGGGGGCGGTTCTCCCTGCCCGCCCGGCGGTCCGCGATCAGCAGCGCCGCCAGCACCGCCGCGCCGAGGGCGAACTCGTAGAGCTGCGAGGGATGCCGCGGAAGCGGGTTCCGCTCGTAGAGGGGGAAGCGGACCGCCCAGGGCACGTCGGTCACCCGCCCGACGATCTCGGAGTTCAGGAAGTTGCCCAGGCGGATCCCCGCCGCCCCGATCGCCGCCGAGGGCGCGAAGCGGTCCATGGTCTCCAGGACGCTCAGCCGGTGGTAGCGTGCGTAGAGCGCCAGGGCGAGAATCAGCCCGATCGTCGCCCCGTGGCTCGCCAGCCCGCCGCGCCAGAAGAAGAGGATCTCCAGCGGGCGCTGGGAGTAGTCGTCCCAGCGGTAGAACAGCACGTGCCCCAGCCTCGCCCCGGCGATCACCGCGACGACGCCCCAGACCAGGAACCCGTCGGCTATGCGGTCCGGACAACCGCCGCGGAGCATCTGCCGCCGCCAGAGCCAGTAGCCCAGCAGCAGCGTGATCGCGAAGACGAGTCCGTAGAAGCGGATCTGCATCGGCCCGAAGTCCACCAGCACCGGGTCGAGCTTCCATGTGTACGCGGCGAGTGTCATGATCCGGGCATCCTAGAGCCCCGATCCGCAGGGAGCAAGCCGACGCAAGGCGTCCCGTGCGATTCCGCGACGCCGCGCGGTGGCGCTGCCCCTTCGCATTTATCCCGCCGGGCCGATAGGCTTACCCGGGTCGGTCCCCGGTGTCCGCCGTGACGGGCTCCGGAGGCTCGGGCATCGAGAGGAGACGCCATGTACCGCACGCTGCCGACCGCACTTCTGATCGTCCTGCTCTTCGTCGCTGCGGCCCCCGCGGCCGTGTTCCAGTACTCCGTCGAGGTCGAGGGCGGGAAACGCCCCGGCGCGGCGTTCCTGTGGATCCCGCCGGAGGCGAAGCAGGTCCGCGGGGTCATTCTCGGCGGGATGACGCTCATGGAGCGCCCCTTCGCGCAGGACCCGGTGATCCGCCGTGCGGCGGCGAGCGAGGGCCTGGCGATCGTCTTCCTGACCCGCGGGCTCGGGCGGGCGGACATTTCGAAGGTCCTCGGGGCCCTCGCCGCGCGGAGCGGGTACGCCGAACTCGCCCACGCCCCGCTGATGTTCGTCGGTCACTCCGCCGGCGGGCCGCAGGCGAAGGGCAAGGCCATCAAGCACGCCGACCGCTGCTTCGGCCTGCTCCAGTACCGCGGCGGCGGGCCCGGCGGGGGCGAGAGCCTCCCGGCGTCGGTTCCGGCGCTGATGATGGTCGGACAGTTCGACGAGTTCGGCGGGCGGATGCGCACCCGCGAGGGGCGCGAGCAGTGGGAGGGCTCGCGCGAGCACATGAACGCCTACCGCACCGCGCATCCCGAGGCGGCGGCGTGTTACGTGGTCGAGCCCGGCGCCGGGCATTTCGCCTGGTCGGACCGCAACGCCAAACTCGCGGCGCTGTGGATCGCCAAGGCGGCCGTGGCGCGGATTCCCGAGGCGCCGGTCGACGCCGACTCCCCCCCGAAGCTCAAGAAGATCGACGCCGCGTCCGGCTGGCTCAGCGACCTGAACGTCGCCCAGCCGGACCACGACCCCGCCGCCTACGCCGAGTACGAGGGCAACAAGGCCCGGACCAACTGGCATTTCGACAAGGAACTCGCCGACGCCGTCGCCGCGTACCACCAGGGACTCACCGGCAGGAAGGACCAGTTCATCCGCTGGAAGGACGGGCACTGGGTGGACGCCGGCGCGCGGTTCTTCTTCACCGGCATCACGTGGGTCGACGACGGGGCGACCTTCAAGGTCCACCCGCTCTACGCCGGGACCTACCCCGGGCAATACAAGGGGCGCGGACCGATCTGGGCCCGCGCGGGCGAGAAGGTCGGCAACTCCGGCGAGCCGATCACGGTCCGCGGCATCAGCGGACCGGTCCGCTCCGTCGGCGGACACAAGCTCCACATGCACTACGACGCCCTGACCCCCGCCGCGGCGCGGCGTCAGCGGGCGACCTTCATGGCCTACAGCGCCGGCAACGACGAATACCGCCACACCGAGCACGTCGGCATGTTGCCCCGCGGGTTCAAGGGGCTCCGCCGGGGCAAGGATCAGACGATCACCTTCCCCGCCCCCGGCAAGCTGAGCGTCGGCGGCGAGGGCGTGGAGCTGAAAGCCACGAGCGACGCCGGACTGCCGGTGAACTACTACGTTGCTTACGGACCGGCGAAGGTCGCCGACGGCAAGCTGCTGCCCGCCGAGGTCCCCGCGCGGGCGGCCTTCCCGATCGAAGTGAAAGTCGTCGCCTGGCAGTTCGGCAGCGGCGTGGAGCCGAAAGTCAAGACGGCCGAGCCGGTCGAGCGGACAACCACGTTGAACAAGTAAGCCCCGAAGCGCGGGCGGAGTCGTCGCCGCCCTACCGTCGGCGACGAAACGCCGAAACCGCGCTTCTCATGCCGGACCCACCCGAGCCCCCGGAAGGAACAGCGATGAATATGTTGCCCATGTGGTGTTGGATGATCGTGACGGTCCTGGCGTTGGTCGGGTCGGGCCTGGCAGGCGAGGCGGGCCCCCGAAACCGCGAGGCTTCGGGCGAACGCGACGCCGGGGCGTGGAAGGTCTTCACCGTCACGCCGCAGGCGGACGGACGGGACGTCCCGGTTGCCGCCGCGTTCGCGCTGCCGAAGGGACTGAAGGTCGTCGACCCCGAGCGGCTCGCCGTGCAGATGGTTCCCGCCGAGGGCGCATCGTCGGTCCCCGGGCAGGTTGTTCGCGAAGCCGACAAACTGACGCTCTGGTGGATCCTCCCGACCGCCCGGGCGGGCAAGTCGCAGAAGTGGACGGCCGCGTTCGGCAAACGCAGCAACGGGGAGCCCGCAAGCTTCCGCCTGCAAGACGAGAAGGGCGAGCACCTCACCGTCCTGTTCGACAGGAAACCCGTCGCCCGCTACATGTACGCCTTCGACGCCTCCACGAAGGAGCGGGCCCACGAGACCTATAAGCCCTTCACCCACCTCTACGACCTCGACGGGAAGCACACCGTCACCAAGGGCGCCGGCGGCAAGTACACGCACCACCGCGGGCTGTTCATCGGCTTCATGAAGCTCGCCTACGACGACGGAAAACGCAACGACTGGTGGCACATGCGCGACGGCGTGACGATGGTCCACCGAAAGTTCCTCTCCACCGCCGCCGGGCCCGTTCTGGCGCAGGTCCGCAGCGAGGTCCACTGGAACGATGCGTCCGGTAAGCCCGTGATCGTCGAGCAGCGGACCCAGACCTTCTTCCGCCAACCGGATCCGGGGATGGTGCTGGTGGACTTTGCCAGCACGCTCGAGGCCGAGCGATCCGACGTCACGCTCGACGGCGACCCCGAGCACGCGGGCATGCAGTTCCGGGCCCACAACGACGTGGCCGCGAAGACGGGCAAGCACACGAAGTACCTCTTCCCGGGCGAGGTGACCCGCAAGACGGTCAAGAAGGCCCGCGACCTCGCCTGGGCGGCGATGCAGATGCAACTGCGGGACGAGACCTACGCCGTCCAGCACATGAACCACCCGGCCAACCCCGACAAGACCCGCTACAGCGCCTACCGCGACTACGGGCGGTTCGGGGCGTTTCCCAAGGCGAAGGTCGCCAGGGGCGAATCCCTCACCCTCCGCTACCGCCTCCACGCGGCCGAGGCGGAACTCCCGGACAAGCAGACCCTCCGGCAGCGGTACACTCACTTCGCCAGGCCGCCGAAGACGAAGAGCGACTGAACCCGGCCGGCCGCCGGGCTTTGAGGCGAAAACTCGCCGCCGGTTCGCGAGCGCGGACTACGTTTGCCCCCTAACGCGCCAGCCTCCGCATGCGGAGGCACGGCGTGGGGCGGCTGTGGGGCTGTGAAAACCGGTCCGGATCGCCGTTCCCGCCGGTGTCGCTACTTGTAGCGTTTGGGTTCGATGCCGAGGTTCTTGATGCGGTAGCGGAGGATGCGGGCGGTGGTCTCGAGGTCCCGGGCGGCGGCGGCGACGTTGCCCCCGGTGCGTTTGAGGGCGTCGACGATGATCTCGCGTTCGAAGAGCCCCACCCGTTCGGCAAGCGAGCCGGCGCCGACGGTCTCGGACGCCTCGGCCGTCTGGAGCGTGGGCGGGAGGTGGTGCCCGTGGATGACCCCGTCCGTGCTCAGCAGCACCGCCCGCTCGATGCAGTTCTCCAGCTCGCGGACGTTTCCCGGCCAGTGGTACGCCATCATCATGTTGATCGCCGGCGTGCTGATCCGCCGGAC
>CAYTQL010000050.1:0-12402 GCA_964439555.1 uncultured Planctomycetaceae bacterium
ACGAGGACGGCAAGGTCCGCGAGTGCGGTGAGCACAGCTCGGGCTACATGGGCTTCGGGGACAAGATCACCTACTCCAAGAGCTGGAAGTTCCCCGTCAAGGCCGACAAACTCACCCTCCGGATCTCCTACTACTCCAAGTCCGAGCAGAAGAAGATCCCCCTCGATCAGACCGTCAGCCTCGGACTCTGAGACGCCGCCGCGCCGCACGAGCGACCCGCCGCCCGCGGGAGGGACGCCGCCTTCGTCCCGCGGGCGGGCGGGTTGACTGCCCCGCCGCCCGCCTGCCTCGCTCTCCTTCGCGTCCCCCGCGATCCCTGCGGTTCTCCCCCGCCGCGCTGGTATAGTAGGCGGAATGAAGGTGTACCTGGAAACGTTGGGCTGCCAGATGAACCGCCTGGACAGCGAGTTGGTGCTGGGCGATCTCGTCGCGACCGGGGCGGAGGTCGTCAACGACCCGCGCGACGCCGACGCGGTGATCTACAATACCTGCTCGGTCCGTCGGCAAGCCGAGCAGAAGGTGCTCTCGCGGATCGGGGCGATCGCGCAACGGAAGGCTTCGGGCAAGCGGCAGGTGCTGGCGATTTTGGGGTGCATGGCCCAGCGGATGGGCGAGGACCTCCGCCGGAGGCATCCGGAGGTGGACCTGGTCGTCGGTCCCGGGCAGCTCTACCGCCTCGGGGAACTGCTGCGGGAGGCCTGGGACCACCGCGCCCCGGCCGTGGCGCTGGACCGCAGACGCCCCGAACCGCCGGACCTCGACGCCGAAGCCGGAATGGACCGCCTGGACCTCTCCCGCGAGACGGCGACCTGCCCGACGCGGTCGCAGGCGTTCGTGCGGGTGATGCGCGGGTGCGACAACTTCTGCACCTACTGTATCGTCCCCTACGTCCGCGGGGCGGAGCGGTCGCGCGATCCGCATCACGTGGCCGAGGAAGTCGCCCGCCTGGTCGATTCCGGGCGGACGGAGATCACGCTGCTCGGGCAGGCGGTCAACCGCTGGCGGTGGGACGCCGACGGGCGGTCGCTGCGCTTCGGCGACCTGCTGGCGCGCCTGGCCGATACGCCGGGACTCCGGCGGCTGCGGTTCGTCACCTCCCACCCCTGCGAGTTCACCAACGACGTGCTGGAGGCGATGCGCGACCTGCCGCCGGTCTGCGAGTACATCCATTGCCCCGCCCAGAGCGGCTCCGATCGCATGCTCGAGGCGATGAACCGGGGCTACACCGCCGCCGACTACGACCGCCTCCTCGCCCGGGCCTGCGAGCTCGTTCCCGACGTGACGCTCGCGGGGGATTTCATCGTCGGCTTCCCGGGCGAGACGGAGGCCGACCACGCCGCCTCGACCGAGCTGATCCGCCGCGCGGGCTACAAGAACAGCTTCGTGTTCAAATACTCCCCCCGCCCGGGGACCTTCGCGGCAAAGCAACTGCCCGACGACGTGCCCGCGGAGATCAAGAAGCGCCGCAACCGGGAGCTGCTGGCGATCCAGGAGGACGTCGGCCTGGCGCACCACCGGGGGCGGATCGGGCGGATCGAGGAGGTCCTCGTCGAGGGCCCCAGCCCGCGCGCCGGCAAGCAGCGCCGCGACCTCCCGGCCGGACACACCCAGCTCATCGGGCGGACGCGCGGCGATCACATCGTGGTCTTCGACGGGCCCGGAACGCTGGCGGACGAGTACATCCGCGTCGAGATCACCGACGCGACCTCCGTAACGCTTTTCGGAAAACGGTCCGAGGGCGACGACTGAGGGGCGGAAGCGTGGCTGGTGCTCGCCCGCCGGGTGGGCTGCGCTCCAGACCGCGGCGCCCGGTGGTCTCAGTGCAGTTGCCAGTGACGGCGGAGGAGCCATTCCCCCGTGAGCAGGCCGACGAACAGGACGAAGAAGAACCCGAACCAGCCGTAGTAGCTCGCGGCGTAGTCGGGCAGGAGCGAGGCGCGGGCCTCGGTGGGGCGGGCGTGACGGTCGATGATCTGGTCGATCAGGTCCGGGAGGGCGGCGAGGTCCACGTAGCGCCCGTCGGAATCGGCGCTGATTCTCCGGAGCTGCACGTCGTTGCGGGCGAGCCGCTCCTGCTCCAACGACTGCCCGACCACCGTCAGCGGGAGCTCATCGGCGCCCAGTTCGGTCCCTTCGGGGCCCACGGCCGTGCAGCGAACCACGTACTCGCCCGGCGTCCGCGGCGCCAGTTCGCCGCGGTAGAGCCCGCCGCCGAGGGTGGGCGCGAGCGTCTGGGTCTCCCCGCCTTCGGCGTCGGTTCCGCGGCGGACGATGCGCAGGCTGACCTTGGCGTCGCCCGGGGTCTGCCCCTTGCCGTCCTGCACGCGGGCCAGGGCGCGGACGGTCTCGCCGGCGCGGATGTGCGTGCGGTCCAGTCGGAGGACCGCGGCCGGGGCGGTGTCGCGCGACTTGGTCTCCACGTTCGCCAGCCAGCGGACGAGCTGTCCCCAGAACTGCGGATAGGGGCTCTTGATTGCGGCGGTCTGCATCTCCATCAGCCACCGCCAGGTCGAATCCGCCGTCAGGGCGGCGGTGCGCCCCTCGCCGAACTGCTGGACGGCCAGGACGATCTTCGGGCCCGCCTCGTTCGCCCGGGTCGGGTGGATCGCCAGCACAGACGCGGCCGGCTTGGGCCCGACCACCGTCACGCACCCGGAGAGGTCGGGCAGCGTCGCATCGTCCCGCGCGGCGCGGTCCGGGGCGGGGAAGAAGCGCCGGATCCCGTCGAAGACCGGGTGAATCTCCCCGTCCGCGGTGAGCTGCGGGACGAAGGCGGTCTTCTCCTGCGGCATGTTGCGGGGGCCGCAGACCACGGGCAGGGCGTCCTCGACGGGCGCGCCGCCGTACCCGCCGGGCCCGAAGCTGCTGTGCCCGCCGATCATCAGCAGCCCGCCGCCGTCGGAGGCGAACGTCCGCAGGCGGGCGAGCTGGGCGTCGGACCAGAACGTCCGGTCGAGGTCGGACAGGAGGATCACATCGAAGAGGGCGAAGTCCGCCTCGGTCTCCGGGAGCTTCTCCAGCGTCCGCCCCGCGATCCGCCCGTTGGACCAGAAGCGGTTCTCCTGCACCCGCACCAGCGAGATCAGCCGGATGTTGGGGTCCGTCGCGAGCAGGCGACGGAGGAACTTGTACTCCGGGCGGATGCTCCCGGCGACATAGAGCACGCGGACCTTCGGGTTGGTCATCAGCACATGCAGCTCGATGGCGTTGTCGTCGGTGCTCGCCTCGCCGGGCTTGGGCGGGGCGTGGAGCTTGAGCGTCCGCACGGGCGAGGCGGCGGTGGCTCCCCCTCCGCGCGGCGTCCATTTCAGCGGGACCGAGAGCGTCTCGGTCGGCTCGGCGGCGCTGGGCGTTGCGGCGACCGGCTCGGACCCGCCGCCGGGCTCCTCGAGGCGCAGCTCGACGGGGACGTTCTGATAGTCGCTGATCCGCACCCGGGCGGTGACGGTCGTGACGTTGTTGACCACGGCCTCCAGCGGCGCGTCCACGCTCACGAGGCGGACGTTGCGGCGTCGGGCGGCGGGCTCGGTCTCCCCGCCGACGCCGACGGTGTAAATCGGCGTCCCGGCCTCGATGGCCGCATCGCGGACGATCGACGGGGCGTTGTGGATGCCGTCGGAGATCAGCACGATCCCCGCGAGGCGGTCGCGAGCGGTCCGCCCCGCCGCGGCGCGAATCGCCCCGGCCAGGTCGGTGGCGTCCGCGCCCGCGCCGGAAGGAGTGAGTTCGGCGAGGTCGTCCACGGACTCGGCCGGGCCGGTCTCGGAGGCGAAGTGGCGCCACCGCGGCTCGAAGGCGGCGTCGATGGCTTGTTGCTGACCCCGGAGCATCTGCACCGCCTGGGTGTACCGGTCGGGCAGGTAGGGCTGGTCCACCGTCGCCATCGACCCGGAGCGGTCCACGAGGACCGGCAGCAGCGGCTGGTCCCCCGCCCCGGAGGGGCGGTAGCTCAGCGCCGGGCGGAAGAGGATCATCAACAGCGCGAAGATCGCCGCACACCGCAGGAGCATCAGCCACGCGATCCGACGCCGTCCGAGCCAGGCGTAGACGTCGCCGTAGAACAACCCCACGCCCAGGACGATCTGCACCCCCAGCAGCACCATGCCCGCCGCCCCGCCCCCGGGGGCGCCCAGCGCCAGGTGCCCCCCGAGCGGCGCCGCGGTCGCGCCGAGCCCGCTGATCGCCCGACGCCATCGCCGGCGGAACGCCTGGTACCCGCCCCACGCCGCCAACACGACCGCGAGAAGCACCATCACGCCCGTCAGCAGCGACGCGTTCTGCACCCCCGCGAATTGGAGCGACAGGTTCCGCATGTGTGGTCAAGAATCTGGGATCAGGGATCAGCCATCAGGGATCAGGAGTGCGTTCATCGCAAGCCCGCCGGTGTCGTTCGTGTCGCATCTTCCTCTCCTGGGCATCCTGCAAAGCGGTCGCAGGTTTCCCGCGGCCCGGTGCCCCCGGCTACCCGATCGCTGTTCGCTGATCGCTGATCACTGCTTCTTCCCCGTCAACCCGACGAATCCCCAGGTGGCCGGGTCGATCATGGCGTCGATGCCCGGGTCGCCGGTGGGGGGCGGGAAGCGGTTGGACCAGTACATGCGGCGGACGCCGCCGTCGCCGTCGGGCTCGATGACGCCGAAGTCCGCCCGGACCTCGGCGCCGGGGCCTGTCCCGAGAACCTTCCAC
Source organism: uncultured Planctomycetaceae bacterium (assembly GCA_964439555.1). GTDB lineage: Bacteria > Planctomycetota > Phycisphaerae > SM23-33 > SM23-33 > CAYTQL01. The sequence goes on from CAYTQL010000050.1 coordinate 4,687, forward strand.
GGGATGAACACCTCGGCCGTCCATTTCTTGTAGTCCTTCGGGCGCTCGGCGCCGGGCTCGTCCTTCTTCTCGCCGCCCATGCTGGGCATCTCGGGCGTCTCGCCGAAGTCTTCGAGGGTCTCGCCGGTGAGGTCGTCGAACCCGCCGAGCCCGAGCTTGTCCTCGTCGACCTTGATGATGATTTCGCCCTTGCCCAGCGCCTCGACGCGGGCGATCTCGGTGCGGATCACGTCGGAGGTGTAGACGACCGGGGCGGTTTTGGATTTCGGGTCCACGTAGTCGTAGAGCACGCCGGTCCAGGCGCCCTTGTGCTCGGCGATCACGATCCGCCGATCCCCGGCGATCACGTCCCGCGTGCGGGCCCGGGCGTTGGGGCGCAGGGCGAAATCCAGGGCGAATCCGCCCGCAAAGAGTTCTCGGATGTTTTTGGCGGTGTTACCCTGCCGGGTCTCGCCCGCCCAGGCGATGTACACGCCGTCGTCATCGTAGGCGACGTCGAAGAACAGCTTCCGCTTCGGGTCGCCGATCGAGTGCATGTCCACCACGCGCCCCCACTCGTCGATTTCGCCGTCGAGGGTGAGTTTTTTGGGCAGGTTCCGGGTCTTCTCGGCGGTCAGCGTTCGCCGGCCCGACTTGCTCGAGGCGAGGGCCATTGCCTTGGCCCGGGCGACCAGCAGCCCGCGGAGCTTCTTGTTCAGCGCGAAGCTCTTCCTGCGGACGGTCAGGGGCTTCTCGCGGACGGCGAAGTCGTCGAGCCCCTCGATCCGGCTGATTCCGTGGAAGCCCTTGCCGGCCACGGCGTAGCAGTTCCCGTCCTCGGCGCGGAGGAAGTGGGCGCCCCAGCTTTCCCAGGACTGCTTTCGCCCGGTCACGTCGGTTCCGCGCTTGTCGGAGAGGCCGGCGCCCCATCCGCCGTCATCGCCGGTGAAGAAGGCGCCCACGACGCACCCGAGCTTCGCCGCCCAGACGTACCAGTACCCGTTGTTCGAGTTCACGCAGGCGATCTCGCCGACGTCGGAGTCGGTCATCGTCCCGCCGGCGAACTTCCAGGGCTGGCTCTGGATGAGCCCCTCGATCGGCGGGATGTAGGCGCTGGGCTCGGGCGGGGCGCCGCCGAGGATCGTTCCGTCGGCTTGGACGATGAAGGGCTGACCTTCCTGGATCATCGAGCCGTCCTCGCAGACGTACTTGAAGCCGAAGTACCCGGGCTTGGCGCTGCGGGGCCCGCCGCGGGTGTAGTTCCGCGGGTAGTGCGGGGCGAGCTTGGTGTAGTCGAAGGGCTTGAAATCCTCTTTCGTGTAGATCGGGACCCCGCCGGGCGTCCACGCGCTCGGCGCGGCGCGGAGTTCGCTGCCCCAGAGGCCGAAGCCCGGTCCGAAGGCCATCCCGCGCCACCGCCCGGGCAATTCGTCGGCGTCGAAGAGTTCGACCTCGTCGATCTGGTAATCCCCGTCGTCGTTGCGGTCGCACCAGATGAACCGCTTGCCGACCAGGTCGAACTTCGCCCAGTGCTTGTTCCAGGCGTCCTTGCCCAGCAGGAAGACGGAGTTGTTCGCCGAGCCCCAGACGGTGCAGGGCGTCCAGGTGGGCCCCTCGAGCTTGCAGATGACCCCGCTGCCGACGATGTAGCGCCGCCCCTTGTAGTCGATCGGCCGGCCTATGCCGGTATACGCGAAGGAGTTGCCTTCCTTCGCCGGCGAGCCGGGCGAGCGGAGCGTGTCGTTGAGGTTCTTGAGGCGCGACGTGCCCGCCTCCCAGTCCAGCGCGTACTCGGCGGAGCGGTAGTAGAAGCGCTTGAGGTTCGGATCGAGGTACCCGCCCCCGCCGTACATCGGCGGCCCGAAGAACTCGCGGATGCACTTGCCCTCGGCGTCGTAGACGGCGACGCGCTTGGGGGCGAAGCTTTCCTCGGCCAGCCAGAGGTTCCCGCGGGCGTCGAGGGCGACGCTGCTGGGCTTGTGAACCACCTGCGGGTCCCAGGGCCCGGGCTTGCGGGGGCCCCGGTCGCCGAGGGTCCTGCGCAGGGTCCCGTCGCGGTCGAACAGCACCACGGCGTGACGCGCCCGGTCGCCCACGGCGATGGTCTCGCCCGTCACGTCGATCGACATCGGCTCGGCGAGCTCCTTGTCGTTCAGGACGGTCAGCGCTACGCCGTCGTCGCGGACCTCCGCCTTGCACAAGCCCTTGTCCGAGACGCAGTAAAGCGTCCCGTCCGGTGCGGTGTCCATCGCCGCGATGTCGTACTCGTTCCCGCGGAAGGTCTTGAGGACCTTCCCGTCGCCGTCCCGCACCTCGAAGAGGTGCGACGGGGGGATCACCCGCTCGCCGGCGAGCCTGAGCAGCGCCACCGCGTCGGTCTCGACCTCGAAGGCGTCGTCCTGCGACTTGCCCCACTTGCCGTGCCGGAAGCCGCTCTCGTGCCGGAAGCGGATCGCCCGGGTCGTCAGGCGGTCCGGGAGGGTGACGATCTGCTCGTTCGCCTTCTTACTCGCCGAGAGGTGCCGGAGCTTCTTATTGTGTTTGCCCTTGTACCGTCCGACCTCTTTCCACGCCGCTTCCGGCGCCTCGGCCGGGTCGCCCGAGCCGGTGAACACGTCGATGTAGACCCGCGGGTTGACCATGTTCAGCACGGCAATCGCGTCGAAGGTCTTCGGGGCGCCGAAGTCGCAGACGACGTTGGCGGGGTAGATCGAGCTGACCGGCAGCTCGGTTTTGAAATCCCAGAGCCGCCCGGTCTTCTTCGCGTTGTCGCGGGCGACGCCGTCGGGGAGGATTACGCGCATCTCGGCGTCCACCCGGGCGAAGCGGTTCTTCATCAGCCGGGCCATGGCGACCCCGACCTTCCACTTCTTGCGGGGCCTCTTCTCGGGCACGGCGCGGAAGTAGACCGCGGTGGTCTCGATGTCCGCCTTGCTCACCGGCAGGACGTTCAGCCGCCGGGTGGGCTCGATCTCGCCGAGTTCGATCCACGTCCCGTCGTCGCCGACCAGCTCGTCGATGCCGAACTGCTCGGCCAGGGCGTCCTCGGCGTTGTTCAGCGGGGAGTGCTCCTTCTCGACGTACTTGAGTCCGGGCTTGAGGGCGTGGACCTCGACCTTGCTCACGCCGTCGATCTTCCCGAGGACCACGGTCCCGACGGGCACGGGTTTCTTGAAGGCGAGGAGGATCCACCCGGCGTCGCGGGCGCGGACGAACCGCGCCCCGTTCTGGGGGTTCCCCGGGGAGGTGAAGGTGTTTCCGAAGGCCGCCTGCGGCGAGATGTGGAATTCCGTCGGCGCGGAGGTGTTGAGCACCTGCGGCTGGGAGCGGACGAAGTCGATCTGCCCGTTGCCCAGGGCCCGGGTGAAGGGCGAGATGTTCCGCTCGTGGTTCTGCGCGACGGTGTAGATTCGCTCGGCGGAGACCGCGAAGCTCTGGAATTTGTCCCGCCCGGCCGAGAAAAGCCGGGTCTTCTTGCCCGTCGCGGGGTCGACCCGCCAGACGGCGCTGCCGCGGCGCTGGAGGGCGTAGGCGGTCTTCCCGTCGGTCTTCAGGCTGGTCGGTCCGGACCACCCGGCCAGCTTGGCGCCCCACATTTTCTGCCCGTCGAGGGTGACGCCGATCAGGTTGCTCCCGTGCTCGGCCACGAAGCAGCCCAGCAGGACGCGATCGCCCACCGCCACGGCCGAGCCCGGGGGCGAGTGGTCGCCCAGCCAGCCGCCGGCGCGCATGTCCATCCCCTCGCCGGTCGGACGGGCGCCCCACGGCGGGGAGTTCGGAGCGCCCGCGGAAAACTCGTAGATCGCCCGGATGGGCTTGTTGGAGATCACCTTGACCACCAGCTCCGTCCCGACGGGGATGAGATTCCCGAACAGGTCCATCCCGTCCCAGCGGGCGGTGTAAGCGCCCTTCTCCAACTCCAGCACCTGCCCGAGGATGCGGACCATCTGCCCGCTTTGGGTATACAGGGCGATCGTGTGGTGCCCGTCGATCGGGATTTCGACGGGAATTTCCACCGCCCCGAGCTTCCCGAGCTGGGTGGAGACGTCCTGCGTCTCGGCCGCGGCGACATCCTCGGCCTCGGTGCGGAAATCGTCGCCTTCCGGCACCCCGACCGGTTCTTCCTGCGCAAGCGCAATTCCCAGCGAGACCAGCAGAACCAGCAGAACGACCTGGAGCGCCCGGCGGGCGTCGGTGAGCACGTACATCATAGGAGCTTCATCTCCGTCAAAGGGTCCGAATGTGAAACGCGCGCCGCCGCGACGAGTCGCGGCCGGCGGCGCCGTGCGTCGGGCGAGCGGTTCGGCTGAATGCACCGGCGAAGCTGCTCGCCCGCTGCCGCCCCAGTATCCCCCATCGCCCCTCGCCAACAAAGGGGATACCGGGCCGGGGTTACACCGGACAGGCGGTCGGGCTATCATACTTCGTCATGAAGATCGGTATTCTCTCGGACTCTCACGGAAAGCTCCACCGGCTCGAGCCCGCCCTTGACGCCCTCCAGCAGCGCGGGGTGGAGCTGCTCGTCCACTGCGGGGACGTCGGCTCCCCCGAATGCGTCCAGGCGCTGGGGGGGCGCGACGTCGATGCGCACCTGGTGGTGGGCAACGTGGACCGAGACCCCCGGGCGCTGGAATGGCAGGCGGATCTGGCCGACGTGCAGTTCGGCTGGGAGGTCGATGACATCACGCTGCCCGACGGGCGGAAGCTCGCGGCCACGCACGGCGACGACGAGACGCTGCTGGGTGAACTGACGGCGCATCGGGAGTTTACGTGGGTCTGCCACGGGCACACCCACCGCCGGCAGGATGAACGGGTCAACGGCGTGCACGTGATCAACCCCGGCGCGCTGCATCACCCCCGCGGCGGCGAGCCCCGCAGTTGCGCGGTGCTCGACACCGGGTCGGACACGGTGGAATTCGTGGACCTCTAGGCCGTCGGGCCCGGCGGCTCGTGCGCCGCCGTTACGCGCCGCTCTCGTCCTTCAACTCCCCCCCCGCTGCGTTTGAACAGGCGGGTCTCGAGCATCCGCTGGTAGGAGGTGAAGTCGCTCTCGCCATCCGGGTCGGACTCGATCGCGTGGAGGGTCATGTACATCTTGGCGTCGAGGTTGTCGAGGTAGTGCAGGAAGTACGCCTCGGGGATCGCCGGGAGCTTCGGGCTCCCGAACTCGTGGGCGCCGTGGTGGGAGAGGACGATGTGCTGGAGGAGATTGATCAGCCGCGGAGGGAAGGGCTCGCCGATCTCCTCGCCCACGGCCAGGGCCTTCTCCTGCACCCAGATCGCCGCGATGGTGATGTGCCCCACGAGCATCCCGCGCTCGGTATAGCTGGTCGAAAGCCCGCTCTTGAGCTCGGCGCACTTGCCGATGTCGTGCAGGAACGACCCGGTGAGCACCAGGTCGGCGTTGAGCTGCGGATACAGCGGGAGCAGCGCCGCGGCGTTCCGCGTGACCGCGAGGGTGTGCTCGAGCAGCCCGCCGATGTACGCGTTGTGCATCGTCATCGCGGCCGGGGCCTTCTTGAAGGCGCCCAGGAGCTGGTGGTCCTCCAGGAACTTCTTGATCAGCCGCTTGAGGTGCGGATCCTTGACGGGCTTGAGCAGCTCGAGCAGCTCGTTGAGCATCTCCTCGGCGTCCAGCTCGGACACGGCCATGTAGTCGCCGAGGTCCACCTTCTCGGCCGGGAAGGGCCGGCAGGCGTCGATGATGCACTGGAGCGAGCCGCGGTAGTCTTCGCAGCGCCCGCGGACGTGGAGGAAGCCCTCGGTGGGAATCGCCTTGAAGACCGCCTCCGACGCCTGCCACATCCGCGCCGGGAGCGTCCCGGTCTTGTCGGCGAGGGTGCAGGTGACGTACAGGTCGCCCTTTCGCGTGGTCCGCAGTTCCTTCTCGCGGACGAGGAAGACCTGGTCGAGGTTGGCCCCGGGCTTCAGCGCGGTGATGTCGATCCGTTCGGCTTGCATGGGCGGATTGTAGCAGGCACGCCGCCCATGCGGGAAGCGCGGGTCCCGGGCTCGCCTGCGGCAGCGCCTCGTCCGGCGCGCGGCGTCGGCGCTTTGGGGGATCATCCCGGCCGGCGGGCTCGTATAATGAGGTGACGATGCGTTACCGCCGATTCACCGCAATCCTGCTGACGCTGCTGCTCGCCGGCGCACTGTGCGCCGGGGAGATCGGGCTGGCGATGCGCGACGGGTCGGTCCGCGAGGTCACCCCGCTCCGCGTCGCGCCGGGGACGCTCTTCGTCACCGAGAACGGCAAGCAGCGGCAGATTCCCCTTCGCGACATCAAGCCGGTGAGCATCTACATGGCCGCCCGGCAGTTGGTGGACCTCGACGAGGCGAAAAACCATCTCGAGCTCGGCGAGTTGTGCCTTCGCCTCGGGCTCAAGCCCCAGGCCGACCGCGAACTCGCCGCCGCGGTGCGCATGGATCCGTCGCTCAAGGACGAGGCGAAGGCGGTCCGCGAGAACACCCGGCGCGTCGCAGTCGGGCGGATCGGCGCCGACGGCGAGGTCGTCAAATACCGCAAGCCCACCCCGGCGCAGGTCGCCGCCTTCCGCAAGGCGTCGATGGAATTCTTCGCCAAGGCCAAGGCGATCGCCCCGAAAATGCACCGGGTCGAAACGGAGCATTTCCTGATCTTCTCCTCCTGGGCCCGCTCCAACGACCGCAAGCTCGCCGAGACGGTCGAGAAACTCTACGACGAACTCTGCCGCCAGTTCCGCATCCCCGATTCCCAGAACATCTGGGCGGGTAAATGCCCCATCTACGTCTTCTGGGACCAGGAGAAGTTCAAGAAGTTCTCCACCTCGGTCCTCAAGCTCCCCGACGCCCACTACGGCGGATATCACAAGCAGTGGTCCAACGGGTACTGCCTGATCGCCACGGGCAAGGTGCGGACAAAGACGCGCTTCTATCACGTGCTGGTGCACGAGGCGACGCACGCTTTCATCGGGCGGTACCTCACCAACCGCAGCATTCCGAAGTGGCTCAACGAGGGCACGGCCGAGTACATGTCCGCGACGCTGGCGCCCAAGTCCGCCGCCGCCAAACAGCATATCGCCGCGGCCGCCCAGGCCGTGCGAACGCGACGCCCGCCGATGCACCTCTTCCGGACCGTGAGGCTCAACGCCCGGGACTACGGGCTCGCCCAGAGCCTGGTGCGGTACCTGATCCACCGCGACCGCAAGGGCTACGTCAAGCTGGTCACGCTGATCAAGAAGGGCGCCGGCGAGGCCGAGGCGCTGAAGCAGGCCTTCGACCTGACGCACGAGGAGCTGGCGAAGCAGTGGCTCGAGGCGGTGGCGAAGGGCCTGCGCTCCTGATACCATCGGTCGCAGCGAGAACGGAACGCCGCCGATGAGCGCGAAGGACGCCGACAACTCCCGCCCCTCCCCCGACGCGCACCGGAGCATCGCCCAGCGGTTCGCCCGGGAGTTTTCCACCGCCGCCTCCGAGCGTCTTCGCTGCGCGGTGCTGGCGCGCCCGCTCGGCACGGCGCGCCAGGGCACGGGCAGTTTCCGAGACTCGCTTTCCGAGCCCACCTGCTGCTTCCGCCTCCAGGCCGAGGGAGTCGACCCGCCGGCGGCGGTGCTGGTGGAGATCTCGCCGGCGGTGGCCCGCGCCGCGGTGGGACTGCTGCTGGGGGGAAAGGCGATCGGGCGAGGCCGCGGACCGCTGACCGCCCTGGACCGCCGCCTGCTGCGCCGCCTGCTGGAGATCCTCCGGGCGAGCCTCAGC
>CAYTQL010000051.1:0-12352 GCA_964439555.1 uncultured Planctomycetaceae bacterium
CGCCGGGCGGGGCGCCGACCGCGAGCTGAAGGTCATGCTCAAACGCGAACTGCTCGGCGCCGTCACGCTGCACGTCGTCGCCCGGCGGGACCGTTCCGCCCCGGACGCCGCGGTGGACTTCACACTCCCCCGCCCGCGCCCGAGCGGGAACGTGCAGCGCTCGCGCGGGTGGGTGATGCTGCTGCTCTCCGAGGAACTCCGGGCGGAGGTCGAGGAACTCCGCGGACTCCAGCCAGACCGGGTGGACAGCGGCGCGACGAAGGTGATCCGACAGGACGAGTTCTTCACCCCGCTGCGCCGGCGGATGAGCCCCGCAATGGCGTTCGACTTCGCCGGCCTGGACGCGGAAAAACCCGCGGGCGCACGGTTCGGGATCGCCGTCAAGCCCGCGCAGGTCTCGGCGTCCGCCTGGCGACTGACCGATATCCAGCCCGCCCGGGTCACCGACGAAGCGGTCATCCGGTACCACGTCCGCTACGCCCCGGTGGATACCTTCTACCTCCGCCTCCCGGCCGAGTTGGCCGGACCCGACGTGCAGATCTCCGGGCGGGACATCAAGGAAAAGCCCCGCGTCGAGTCGGCCCCGGCCTTCGACTCGCCCTCGGCTCGCTCAGGTCGCCCTGAGCGACGGCGAAGGGAGCTTCCTCGAGAGACGGCCCCCGGAACGCCCGACGATGCCGCCGACGCGCCCGACAAATGGGCGTATTACAAGATCGTCCTCCAAAGCCCGGTGCTGGGCGATTACGACCTGACCGTCCGCCTCCGCCGCCCGTTCGAAGCCCCCCGGCCGGGCGAGGTCGCCGTCGTGGAGGTCCCGCCGATTCTCCCGACCGGGCCGTTGAGCGACCAGCGCGGGGTCATCGCGGTCGCCAAGGCCGAGTCGCTGGCGATCGCCCGCCCGGACGCGGAGAACCTCACCCCGGCTGACCCGGGCAGCGCCCAGGACGTGCCCTATCCGGCGCACCGCAAGCGGGCTCGCCTGGCGATGACCTACGATCGGCCCAATTGGTCGCTCGCGCTGCCGGCTACCACCCAGGCCGAGGCGCGGGTGTTCACCACCATCGCCACCGCGGCCGTGATCGAACAGGTCCTCGCCCGGGACCGGAGTTGCTCGTCCCGCGCGAGCTACCTGCTCAAGACCTCCCGCGCCGACCGCCTGCCGGTCACGCTCCCGCCGGGCTCGCGTCGCTACGCGGTGCTGATCGACGGCGCGGAAGCCCCGGTCGAGCAGGGGGCGAGCCCCGAGGAGTTCATCGTGCGCCTCAGCCCCTCGGCGGGCGTCTCCGAGATGCTCCTGGAGATCGCCTACGGGCAGGACAACACCTCGGCGGCGGCGCTGGCGGCGCCCGCGCTGCCGGAGGACGTGCCCGTCCAGCAGACCCTCTGGCGGGTGTGCACCCCGCGGGAGGAGACGCTGCTGAGCTACGACCGCAGCTTCGCGCCGATCTCGAGTTACCAGGCGAGCCAGTTGCTTTCGCACTTCGGCGACGGACGGATCGAGGAGTTCAAGCTCGTCGAGCAGGGCGTGGTCCGGCACTTCGTCCGCGCCGCAAAGCCGGGCACGCTCTCGCTGACGCTGATGTCGCGGGAGTGGTTCCACATCCTCGTCTGGGCGGCGGTGCTGCTCGCGGGCCTCGCCATGCTGTGGCTGGGAGGCTTCCAGCGCGTGTTGATCGTCGTGGCCGCGGCGGTCGCCGCCGCGGTCGCGGCGCTGTTCGTCCCGCTGCTGGCGCGGCGCGCGGCGGAGGCGGCCAGGCCGGCCGTCCTGGCGGTGGCGGCGCTGTGGCTCGCCCAGTGGCTGCTGATCCGCCTCCCGCGGTGGCTCCGCGCCCAGCGGAAGCCCGTGCCGGCGCCCGCCACGGCCGGGCAGGCTTCGCCCCTCGACGGGGCTCAGGGCGTCCCGGGCGAGCCGAAGGAGAGCCGAAGGACGCCGCCGCCGAGCCCACCGCTCCAGCCGCCCTCGGAGCACCAGCAGGGCGGGGAAGGACGGCCCGGGAACCGGGAGGCGGACCATGAGTAACGCCGACCGAAGCTTCTCCCGTGCGTCGGGGTTCGCCGGACGCATCCTGCTCATCGCCTGCCTTCTCGCGGCGGCGCCGGCCTGCCCGGCAGACCCGCCTGCCTCTCCGGCAGGCCGGTCCTCGGCGTCCGCCCTTCGACGGGAATCAGGGCGTCCTGAGCAAGCCGAAGGCGAGTCGAAGGACGCCGAACGGCCGGACGACCTCGCCGCCAGGCCGCGCGTTTACATCCCCTACGCCGAGCTCGCGGCGGTGATCGACCCGTCCGCGAAGAACGTCCTGATGGAGCGGGATGCGTTCGCCCGGCTGCTCGCCGCCGCGCGCGCCGCGGCCGCGAAGGGCGCCGGGAAGCCCGTGGGGCAGTTCACCCGCGCCGCCTACCGCGCCGCGGTCGCCGAGGAGCGAATGGACCTGACCGGCGAGCTGACGCTGGTGTCCCTGAGCGACCAGCCGGTCGAGGCGCCCTTCGGCTTCGCCGGCGCGGCGTTGGGCGAGGTGCTCCTCGACGGCAGGCCCGCCCCGCTGGGTTTCGACGAGAAGGGCCGGACCGTCCTGATCGTCACCGGGCGCGGCGAGCACACGGTGAAGATCACCGCGACGGCATCGCTCGAGACGGGCCGGTCCGCCGGCGGCGGGCGGCGGCTGGCGTTGGCGTTGCCCCCGGCGGTCTCGGGCACGATGAAGCTTCACGCCGACGGCGACGTCGAGGTCGTCTCGGGCGCCGCGGTCACCGACCGGACCTACGACGCCGAAACCGACCGCACCACCGCCCGCCTGGCCGTGGGCGGGCAGCGGGCGGTGACCCTCGCCCTGCTGGGCAACGGGCGGCGCGACGCGGACGAAGCGCTGCTCGTGTTCGGCTCCACCTGCGTCGTCTCGCTGAGTCCCTCCCACGAGACGATTTCCTGCCTCTGCGACGTCGAGATCCTCCGCCGCGCCGTCCGGACGCTGCGATTCCGCGTGGACGCCGACTGGACCGTCACCGCCGTGCGCTGCCCGGAGATGACCCGCTGGTCCCTGGGCGACCCGTCCGACGGGACGCGGACGCTGAAAGTCGAGCTCGCCCGGGCGTTGCGCGGCTCGCGGTCGCTGCATATCGCGGCCGAGGCCAAGCGCTCCGGAACTGAAGGCGAGGCGAAGGACGCCGGGACCTGGAGGTCGCCGCGACTGGAGCTGATCGGCGCCGACTACGCTCACGGGTACCTGGTGGTCGATCCGGCGACGGCGACCTCCGATTTGCGCATCCGCAACGAGCGGCTCACCCGCGCCCGCCGCGCCCTGCGGCGCGGGGCGGGGCTGGGCATCCTCGCGGCCGGAGGGTCCAGCCGCCTGTACTACCACTGGGGCAAGCCGCCGGCGGGCGGACACGTCCAACTGGAGCTGACCGAGCTGAGAGCCGAACGAAGCGCCGAGGCTCACCAGGAACTGCGAATCGGGACCGAGTCGCTCCGCCTCACCAGCCGCTGGACGGTCGATGCCCTCGCCTCCGGACCGGCGGGGGCCCGACAGATCTACGAACTGACCGTCCGCCTGCCCGACAAGCGGTGGTCGCCCGCGGAAGTCCACGTGAACGGCAAGACCACCGGGTTCCGCTTCCGTGAACTTCCCGGCGAAGGAGGGCCTGAAGGCGACCCGGGTCGCCGGCTGGTGGTCGAGTTGGACAGCCCCGCCCGCCGGGTCGAGCTGCGCGTGGTGTTGACCGCGCGGCCGGGGCGGTTCTTCGACCGGGAGCTCCTTCGCGCGGGGGGTCCGACGGAGGACGCGCCGGCGGCCGCGGTGACGGTGCGTCCTGCGGCCATCGAAGCCGAGAAGGTCTCCGGCGTTTTCGCCGTCCGCCCGGCGGGCGACCTGGAGGTAACCGTGGCGGACGACGCGAAGGCGAGCGTCCCTGAGGCGTTCCGCCGCACGGGGGTCGGGCGAATGGCCGAACTGGGGCTCGACCGCGCCGTCCGGATCGCGTGGACCTACAGGAAACCGCTGACCGACGCGACCGCCCTGCGCCTCTCGGCGAAGCGCACCTCCGCCCGCCTGGCCGCGACCGCGGTGGGGCTGGCGACGATCTCCCGCGAGGGCGTCGATTCGCACTGGCGGCTGCGCTACAACGTCACCCGCTCACGCACGCGGACCTTCTACTTCCTCGCCGACAAACGCGCCGGCCGGACGCTGCGGATCGACCTCGCCGCCGCCCAGGGGGCTCGCCTGACCGAGCGGAAGATCGTCGAGCCCGGCCCGGAGACCGCGGAACTGCCCGAGGGCGCCGCGGAGGCGCGATGGAACCTCTGGCGCCTCACGCTGGATGCGCCCGTCTCCGGGCAGGTGACGGTCGACGTTCGCCTCCGACGACCGGCCGAGGGACGCGCCGTGCCGCTGGTTCTCCCCGTCGGCGCCCGTCCGTCCACGGCGCAACTGGCCCTGGCCGCGTCGGAGGAACTGGCGGTGGAAGCCGAGGCGTCCGACGCCGAGGAAATCGACGCGATCGAGCTGCCCGCCCTCCCGGCGCCCGCCCGGCGCATCCTCGCCGCGTGGCGACTGGGCGGACCCGGCGCGAAGGTCACGGTCTCCACCACCCGCCACGAGCCCTACGGCGTTCCCGGCGCGCTGGCGGGCTCCGCCGAACTGACCACCTACCTCGGCGCCGACGGCGCCCAGCGGACCGAGGCGACCTACCGCCTGGTCAACGCGACGATGCAGTTTCTCGACATCCGCCTGCCCGCCGACGCCGAGCTATGGTCCGTGGTCCTGGACGGCGAGCCCGCCAAGCCGCGCAAAGGCCCCTCCACCAAAGGGATGCGAAGCTACCTCGTGCCGATCGGGCGATGGCCCCGGCCGCGGGCGGTGAAGGTGATCTGCGCAACCGGGCCCCGCGCGCACCCCGGGCGGGTCCGCACGCTGCGCCTCGTCGCCCCGGCGCTGGCGGGCGTGGAGGTCAACCGGTCCCGCTGGCGGGTGGTCCCGCCGCCCGGAACGCGGATCAGCGGGCAGAAGACTCTCATGGAACCCGACGCCCCTCTGACCCTGCCGCCGGCGTGGGAGGAGCTGCTGGCGCTGACGACGCTCATGGCCCGCTCCGTCGGCGAAGGGGTGGAACGGGCGCAGGAGGTCGAACTCCACTCCGAATCGGTCGCCCCGCCGGCTTCACCCGATCCGGACGCCCCCGCGCCCCCGCGCGACCGGGCGGCGGCGGGCGAAGCAATGCCAGATGAGTCCGATGCGGGTAAGGACGAAAACAAACAACGCGTCCAGGAGCGGGAAGCCAAACGCAGCCGACAAGCCCGGGCGGTGCAGCCCGCGGACAGCGGGTTCCAGTACGGCGGCCGCGTCGAAGGACGGTACACCCTCCCGGTGGAGTTGGGGGAGCATTCCTCGCCGCACGAAGTGACCTTCCGCTCGCTGGGGGCCCCGGCTCTGGTGATCGAGCTGTCGCCGGCCCGGCGGTTCCGCGGGTGGATGCTCCTCGGCGCGGCGGTGGTCGCGGCGGTCGGTCTGTGGCTGCTGCGGGCTTCGCCGGCGGCGCAATTCGGGTGGGTCTTCGGCGTCCTGCTGATCGGCGGGCTGGTGAGCTTCTGGATTCCCGCCACGCGCGCGGTGCTCAACGGCGCGTTCCTGGGCGCCTGCGCCCTGGCGATCCTCTACCTGCTCTACCGCCCGGTCGCGCGGCTGACCGGCCGCGTCGTCCGCACCTGCTGCGCCCGAAGAACCGCCGCGGCCGCGACCTTGCTGGCGGCGGGGTTGGCGTGGACGGCGGGGACGCCGACGCTCAACGCCGAGGAGCCCGCGACGCCGCCCGACCCGAACGCCTGGAAGACCGGCGACCGCCAGGGCAACGCCCTGATCGTCCCCTACGACGGCGACCCGACCGAGGCGACCAAAGCACAGAAGGTCCTCGTGCCCTACCGCCGCTACGCGCGGCTCTGGAACCTCGCCCACCCGGACAACCCGCTGGCCGAGCCTTCCCTCTACAGCGGCGCCGCGGTCTCCGAGGTCCGCTACGTCGCGACGCTGTCCGACGAAACGCTGAGGCTGACCCTCACCGCCGGGGTCCGCACGTTCGGGCGGGGAACGGTCCGCATCCCCCTGCCGATCGGAAACCTGGCGATCGCCGAGGCCACCTTCGCCGGCAAGCCGGCCTCGGTGAGCACGGCGCGCACGACCGCCCCGCTGCGCGCGACCCGGTCCCGCCACGGCGGGCAAACGCCCCCGCCGTCCGGAAGCGGCTCGGCCGGGCCCGACGGCGGAGCCAACCAGGCTGCCCCGCCCGCGAAGGACCACCCGACGGACCGGCGTCACGAACTGCGTCTCCCCGCCGGGACCTCCGGAACACTGCGGATCGAGATGGTCACCACGCCGAAGCGGCTGGGGCGGACCGGCAGGGTGTCCCTCGCCCTGCCCCCGCTGCCCGCCGCCACGCTACGGATGGTCCTCCCGGACGAGGACCTGATCCTGGACCTGCCGACCGGGCAGGCAGGCGTCGAGAGTCCGCCCGCTGCGCCCCGGCGCGACCCGGACAATCCGAAGGCTTGGACGCTCGGGCTCGGGACCGCCCGGTTTCTGACGCTGCGGTGGAGCCCCAGGCCGGACGCCGACGGCGGCGCCGCATCGGTGATGACCGCCGAGAGCGCCCACGACGTGAAGTTCTACCACTGGGGCGTCTTCGGAGTCAGCCGCTTGACCTGGCGGTTCAGCGGCGCCCCGCGCGGGCGTTTCGCTTTCGCGGCGCCCGGGGGGTTGACCGTCACGGCCGTGACGGGAGCGGACCTGGCCGGGTGGTCCCCGAGCGAGAGGGGCGACGGTCTGTATGTCGCCCGCCTCCACCGCCCGGCGGCGAAATCGCAGACGTTGACGATCCGCTGGATGCGTCCCCTTCCGGCGACCGGCGAGCCGACGGGGCTCGAGCTGCCCCGCCCGGCCGGCGTCAAGCAGCGGGAACGGGGCCGCGTGACGCTCTGGAGCGTCGGCGGGCTGGAACTCAAGGCGCCCGCGGACGCCGTCCGCGGAGGGCGTCGTGCGAGCCTTCCCCCGCGCGACCCGTCGCCCCTGGCGGGGACGGCGCGGGGCCCGTCGCCGGTGGTCCGCTACGCCTGGCCGTATCGACCGTTCGGGATGAAGGTCGCAGTCCGCCGCCCGGACGCGGAGCGTTCGGCGGAGGTGGATCAACTGGTGCGCATCTCGGACCGGCGGGTGCAACTGCTCGCCCGGGCGACGGTCACCGCAGAGCAGGGGCGCCTCTTCGGCGTCTCCTTCGCCCTGCCGGACGGATACGAACTGCTCAGTGCCGCAGGCCCGGAGGTCTTCGACTGGTACGTGCAGCAGGACGCCCTTCGACGGGGGGCAGGGCGTCCTGCGCAAGCCGACGGCGAGCCGAAGGACCCCCCTGCCGGACAGGCGGGCGCCGCCGCGCGGGCCCACGTGAGCTTTCGCCGCGCCGTCCGCGCCGCGACGGTGACCCTTGTGCTGGTGCGCGAGGATCCGCAGTTCGCCACCGACGCCCTTCGACCGGGCTCGGGGCGTCCTGAGCAAGCCAACGGCGGACGGTTCGCGGTCCCGCAGGTCCGCGTCCTCGGGCCGGACGGCAAGCCCGCCGAGGACCAGTCCGGGCGTCTCGGCGTGCAGATCATCCCCGCGCTGGAGGCCAAGACCGTCTCCGCCGCCCGCCTGCGCGCGGTGCGCCCGGAGAGCCTCCGGGGCTGGCTCGGCGCGGACCAGGCCTCGCGCGTGCGCTACGCCTACACCTACGACGCCCCGACCGGGGAGCTGACGCTGCACCTGCGTCCGCTGCCGACCACGATCGCCGCGGAGGTGCTTACCGCCGCGGCCGTCGGCGCAGGGGGCGCGGAGGTCGCCGTCCGCATCCGCTACCGCATCAGCGGCTCGCCGGTCGATACGCTCTCGATCCGCCTGCCGGCGGCGCTGGACGAGCTCGTCAGCGTCCACTCGCCGGCGATGCGCTCGGTCTCGCAGGCCCCCGTCGATGCCCCTCGAGGGAACTCAGGGCGCCCTGACCGAGCCGGCGGCGGGTCGAAGGACGGCCGACTCACCGAGTGGACCGTCGCCCTGACCGGCGAGATGACCGGGATCGTCGACGTGACGGTGAACTTCCACCTTCCGATCGACGCGGGAACCACGATGCTGGCGATTCCCCCGGTCAAGGTCCCCGCGGCCGGGGAGTACGCGGCCGTGGTGGCCGTGCAGAACCTCTCGCGGCATGAGCTGTCGGTCGGCGAGTTGACCGGCCTTCGCCCGCTGTCGCGCGCCGCCCGGAAGCGGATTCTCCCCGACGGGGCGCAGAAGGGCCTGCGGTTCGCGTGGCGGGGCTTTTCGGACGGCGCGGCCGCGGTGCTGAAGATCACGCCGGGCGCCGCGGCGCGGCGGACCCGCGCGGTGGTGGACCTGCTGGAGCTGACGACGGTGATCGACCGGGCCGGTCGCTGCCGCACCGAGGCCCGGGTGGTGCTTCAGAACCGCTCGGAACAGTACCTTCGCTTGCGCCTGCCCGACGGGCTGACGCTCTGGTCGGCCGAGGTGGCCGGGCGGGCGGTTCGCCCGGTACGCCCCTCGGACGGGAGCGGCGCGGTGCTGATTCCGCTGGTCAAGACCTCGCCCGGCGGGCTGCCGTACGACGTCCGGTTGCACTTCGCCGGGCGCTGCGTCAAGCCGCTGCGCGGGCTGACGCGCCCGGCGCCCGAGGCCCCGCGGATCGTGGGCATCGACGTGAGGCGCACCACCTGGTCGCTGCGCCTCCCCCGGGGGTACCGCTACGTCCGTCCCGAGGGCATGAGCCCCGTCGCCGGGACGGCCGAGATGACCCTCATCGCCCTCAACGCCTCGCTGGAGCAGCAGAAGCGGTTCCTCGACGTCTACGACTCGGCGAGCCTCGGCGACCGCGGGCGGAAGATCGCCGAGAGCAACTGGCTGACCTGGAACCGCCGCGTGGAACAGAAGCGCAAGAAGCTCCGGGGCTACTTCGCGGCGAACCGCGACCGGATCGACCGCGAGACCTATTGGCGTCTGACCGGCGAGCTCTCCGAGCAGCAGGAGACCCAGCAGCAGCTTCAGACCCGCTTCGAGAAGACCCAACGCAGCGCCGCCCGCCGTGCGCGCGGGCAGCTCAACGCCATCGTGAACGCCACGGCCACCAACGTCGGCGCCTCCGAACTCGATCGCAACAAGGCGCTGCTCCAGGTGCCGCACTTCGTGCGCCGCGCCGAGGCCGCCCGGGCGAAGAACCTCCAGAAAAATCTCCAGTCGCTCACGACCGACCTGGGCAACGTGAACGTCGTCATGCGACAGCTCGGACGGGGCGACGTGGCCGAAGCCGGCCGGAAACTGCGCGACGCCAGCGGCAACGCCACGCTCAATATCACGGGCCCAGTCGACGACGGTTTCGCCAACAGCCCCGGCGGCAACCAGTTCGCCGTCAACGAGAAGGAACGCCTCCAGGCCGTCGCCGGACAACTCAAGCTCGAGCAGAAGCGCATCCTCGATAAGCAGCAGGCCCTTCAGGGCCAGATCGCCACGCTCTCGGACAACCGGTTGAACCGCTACTTCGAGAGCATCAACGCAACTAAGCGCCCACGCACCAAGCTGCAAGTTCACAAGGCTCCGTCGCGCCAACCGGCGGTCGACACCACCGTGACGACTCCCACAGCCCGGAGCCGAGAGATGCTAACCGGAAACGTGGAAGAGCCGGGCTCCGGTGGACTGTTCAGAAGCGACGCGCCGGTCGAGATGGGCGTTGTCCCGGGCGGGGGTCCCGCCGGCGGGCACGTGGCGGGCGCTGCGTTCTCCCTGCCGGTCGCCCTCCCGGACGGGGCCGTCCGGTTGGACTTCGCCGCGCCGGGCGGCGCGGTGAAACTGGCGTTCTACGCCGTGCCGGAGGAGACGGCCGCGGCGGGATACGGCACCGTCGCCCTGCTGGTCTCGGCGGCGGTGGTGCTGGTCCTGGCGCTGCTGGCGCGGAAGTTCGCCCGCACCGGCGTCGCGCGTGTCGTGCTGATCGTGGCAGAGGTGCTTCTCGTCGGCGTCGCCTTGCTGGTGGGCCCGAAAGCCTTCCTCGCCGCGCTGGGACTGGTCGCGCTGGTCGATCTGCTCCGCCGCCGCGCGGCGCCCGATCCGGCCGGGAACTGAATGAACTTCTCAAGTCGCCCCCCGCGCCCGCCGATCTGATCTGCGGTTCGCAATCGCATCGGGAAGTGAGGTCCGGTGCGGTCATCTCGCGAACTCGAGCCGTCGGGGCTCGCCGGAGAGGGTGCGGTCGGAGCATGCACCCGTTTGCCCTGTTCCGCTGGAGCGGCGCAGGACGAGGTCCCCGGGCGAGCTGACGGTCTTTTCCACCGCGGCGCCCCCGCGCCTCCGCCGACGGCTGCAAGCTCCCGGACGTTTGGCACAAGAGGTCTGTGCGCCGAGAAACTCGAGAGAAAGGGAAACGAACGATGAAGCTCAATCTGTCCTTGCGGGGAAAACTGACGCTGATCTGCGTGGGGCTCGTGCTCGTGCCGATGGCGTTGATCGGCGGGTTCACCCTGTGGCAATTCCGTTCCTTCGGGACCCAGTCAGCCACCGACGCCTACGAGGGCCTGCGGGCCCAGGCGGCCGAACTGCTCCAGACCGGGGTAGCCGCCGACCGCGAGCGCGTCGCGGCACTGATCGACAAAGCCGAGGACGACGCCGAACGCCTGGCGCATTCGGCGAACCTCACCGGGTATCTCAGCGCCAAGGCGGGGCAGAACAAGATGCTCAACGACCTCGCCGCCCAGCGCCTCCACCGTATCGCCGAGGGACTGCTCAACGCCGCCGAGGTCGCACACTCCGATGGGCAGATCAAGGCCGACCGCGCCGCCAAGGCCCTCGCCGATCAGTACCTCGGGATCAAGATCGGGCCCAGCGGCTACCCGTTCGTAATCAACTCGGACGCGGTGACCGTGATCCATCCCAAGGCCTCGCTGGTCGGGAAGAACATGGTTACCGACGTCGGGCTGGACGTGTTCCGCGAGGTCGTCCAGAAGCGCCGCGCCGGGGAGTACCTGACGTTCAACTACGAATTCGAAGGGCGGGACAAAACCGTCCTCTACACCTACTTCGAGCCCTACGACTGGGTCATCTGCGTCAGCGCCTACTGGGACGAGCTGTCCATCGAGGCGGCCGAGGCGTCGCTGGCGACGCTGAAAGAGGACATCGCGGCCTTCGCGGCCAAGTCGACCGTGGACGTCGGCGGTGAAGCGCATCCGCTCTATTGCCAGGTCCGGTACGTCAACGAGAAGGGGCAGGAGGAGTTGAACTACCACGACGGAAGTTTCGACGATCAACTGGATGACCTATCCTCGGCGGCGTGGTTCCGCCAGGCCGCGGCGATGGACGTCGACGAGGTGTACAACGGGGGCGCCGCCGTCTCCCGCCGCACCCACAAACCGGTCATGCGCGTCGCCGCCCCGGTCACCTGGAACGGCGAGCGCCACGGGACCCTCGTGCTCAACGCGGACTGGTCGCTGGCGTGGGCCCTGCTCAAGGACCGCGTCTACGGCAAGACGGGCTACCCCTACATCGTCAGCGACGAGGGCGTGCTCGTGTCGCACCCGAAGTACACCGTCGCCGATCACGAGTCGCTGTTGACAAGCAAATACGGGACGCTGGCGGACTTCACCCGCGAGAACATGATGGACGGGCAGTCCGGTTGCGGGAGCTACACGCTGGACGGGCTCGAGAAGTTCACCGCCTACCAACCGCTGCAATTCGGCGACAAGACCTACGCCATCGCCGCTACCTCGCCGGTCAGCGAGTTCATGGCCAAGGCGGATGCAATCCGCGACCGCGCCGAGAGCACCTCCGCCGCGGTCACCTGGGAGCTGTTGGTGGCGGTGGCGGTGCTGGGCGCCGCCGGCGCGGGGATCGGGCTGCTGAGCAGCACGCGGATCGCCAAGAAGCTCCAGCGCGTCATCAACGCCCTCACCGGCGGGTCGGAGCAGACCGCCTCGGCGGCCGGGCAGGTCTCCAGCGCTTCGCAGTCCCTCGCCGAGGGCGCCAGCGAACAGGCGGCGGCGATCGAGGAAACCACCTCCAGCGTGGAGGAAATGGCCTCGATGACCAAGCAGAACGCCGGAAACGCCAATGAGGCCAAGACCCTCGCCGACGGCGCCACCGGCGCCGCCGAGAAGGGCACCGACGCAATGGGACGCATGAGCGAGGCGATCAGCGAGATCAAGCGCTCCAGCGACGAGACGGCGAAGGTCCTCAAAACGATCGACGAGATCGCCTTCCAGACCAACCTCCTGGCGCTCAACGCCGCGGTCGAGGCCGCCCGCGCCGGCGAGGCGGGCAAGGGCTTCGCCGTCGTCGCCGAG
>CAYTQL010000052.1:0-12204 GCA_964439555.1 uncultured Planctomycetaceae bacterium
AATAGAGCATAGTCGCCCGGTGGACTATCCCGTCGGGACGGCCGCGGCCAGGAGGTCGTGACGCCCGTCGGTTCGGGCGTTTTTCCAGGGAAAGGAGCAGAATCGTGCAACTGTCGATCGAAGTCGCTCGACGCTCGGATACGGGGTATCAGGCTCGCTGCCCGGCGCTGCCCGGGTGCGTGGTCTGGGGGAGCAGCCGCCGCGAGGCCCTGAGCAGGATTCAGGACGCCATCGAAGGTTACCTCTGCAGCATGGACGTGGCGCTGCCCCGGGAACTCCGTCGCCGTCTGCACAATGAGATGGTCTAAGGCGTCGCCTGAGTTTCGTCGCCCCGCTGGGAAACGCCCGGGCGGGCCGCTGCATGTCTTGATTCGTCTGCCGTGCCCGGTCCATTGCTCGCCGCTCGACCGGGTCCCGTCACCGCAAAGGAAGACAGGAACAGGGCTTTTCGACCGGGTTCGCGCCCGGTCCGAATCAGCAAGGAAAGGGTAGGTTCAGAGCATGATCAGTGCGAAGAAGCGAACCGCTGCACGCAAGAGCCGCCGAGGACGTCCCCGCGACCCGCGCAAGGCCGATCTGTCGCTGCGCGACGTCCAGGAGGTCGAGTACGTCGAGCATCCCGACTTCGATTCCCCCGAGGTCGAGGAGGATCTCTGGGGCGAGGCCGCCGAGACCGTCGACGTTCCTCGCTATGACCTGCTCCCCGAGGTCGCCGACCACCAGCACCCCAAGACCGTCCGCCGCACCACGCTGAGCGCCGCGCAGGAGCGCCTGCTGTTCAAGCGGTACAACTACGCCAAGTACCGCCTGGCGAAGCTCCTGGAGAAATCCGAGCGGGCAAGCCTCTCCCGCAAGGAGCAGCGGGAGGTCGCCCTGTGGCGACGGCGGGCGGAGCGGACCCGCGAGCAACTGGTCCACGCCAACCTTCCGCTGGTGCCCTCCATGGTCCGTCGCGCCCGCATGCCCGGCGTGGAATTCGCGGACATGATGTCCGAAGGCTACATGGCCGTGCTGCGCAGCGTGGAGAAGTTCGACGTCTCCCGCGGGTTCAAGTTCAGCACGTACGCCTGCCGCTCCATCCTCGCGTGCTTCCACCGCCTCGGGCTCAAGTTCCAGACGTACCACAAGCGCTTCCCTGTCCAGTTCGAAGCGGAGATGGAGAAGAGCGACTTCCCCGAGCGACGCCACGAGCAGCAGGAGGACATGGTCCTCTCGGCGGTGACGAAGGTGCTCTCCCAGAACCTTGCCGAGCTGACGGACATGGAATATCGTGTCGTCCAGGAACGGTATCCCATGCTTCCGCGGGCCCGGCGGCGTACACTGGCGCAGGTCGGAAAGCTCGTGGGGCTTTCCAATGAGCGCGTTCGGCAGATCGAGAAGGCTTCGCTGTCGAAGATTCGGGCGGCCGTCGAAGACGAACTGGTCGCCTAGTTGTTACTGATGTCGTTGAAAGGAGAATCCATGAAGGCGATCGTTGACGAAAGTTGCATCGGCTGCGGGCTTTGCGCCCAGGCCTGTCCCGAGGTCTTCGAGATGGAAGGGGATCTTGCGAAGGTCATTGCCGACCCGGTCCCCGAGGACGCCGAGGAGTCGGCCCGGACGGCGGCGGACAGCTGCCCGGTCGATGCGATTACGCTCGAATAGCTGACGCTCCGAATCCCAGGGGCGAGCGCAGTATCTTCGACGCCGGCGGAACTGGTTTCCGACGGCGTCGCTGTTTCGGGGTGACGCCGGGCCGATCACGCCCCGTCCGGGGGTCCGTCTGAGGCCCGGGCTACCTGCCCAGCAGGAAGGCGTCGTCGTCCGGTCGGAAGACGACCGGTTCGGACGGAATGCGGGTGAGGTCGAAGCGCTCCGCGAGTTCGTCGAAACCGATCTCCCGCCGTCGCTTTAGCAGCCCGCACCAGTAGCCCAGCAGTCCGAGCACGCGCTGCGACGGACAGCCCCGCCGGCGGTAGTACGCCAGGCGGGTGTCTCCGTGGCGCTTGGCGAGGCGGCGTCCGTCCGGGCCGATCACCAGGGGCAGATGCCAGTACCGCACTTCGCGCGTGTACCCGAGCAGGCGGCGCACGTGAATCTGCCGCGCCGTCGAGTCCAGCAGGTCGTCCCCGCGGACGATCCGGTCCACGCCGGAAGCCTCGTCGTCGACCACCACGGCCAGTTGGTACCCCGCCAGCCCCTCGTTGCGATAGACCACGAAGTCGCCGGTCTCGCGGGCGAGGTTGAACGCCTGTGGGCCCGCGAAGCCGTCCTCGAAGGCGATGGTCTCGTCGGGGACCTCCACGCGCCAGGCGACGGGGCGTCCGGTCTCGGCGGTTGCCTCCGCGGGGCTCCCGAAGCGCCCGCGGCAGGCGCCCGGATAGACCGGTCCCCGGTCTTCGGCGTGGGGAGCGCTGGCGGCCGCGAGGACGTCTTTCCGCGAGCAGACGCACGGGTAGGCCGCCCCCTGCCCGATGAGCCGCTCGAGGGCGGCTTCGTACGCGCCGGTTCGGTCGGACTGGAACATCACCTGCCCCTCCCAGGACAGTCCCAGCCACGCCAGCTCGTCGATGGCCTGGTCTGTCGCGCCGGGCTTGACGCGCGGCCCGTCGAGGTCCTCCACGCGCATCAGCATCCGCCAGCCGGCCGTACGCGCCAGCAGGGCGTTGACCAGGAAGGTCCGCATGTTCCCCAGGTGCAGCGCCCCGGTGGGGGAGGGCGCCAATCGGGTTGTGGGCGAATCGGACATCGACGCGAGCATAGCCGATCCGTCGGCGGTCCCGAAGGGCGATGTCGCCCGGGTCGTCAGTATGAGACGTACGCATGCATCAAATGATGTCGATTTTTCCCCTTCGCGCCCTGAGGAAGGGGCCTGCAATCAATCTGTTCTGAGCGCATTCCATTGGAAGGATGCCAGGGAGGCTGAGTTCGACGACCTGAGCCGGCCGCGGACGAGGCAACGAAAACCTGCCGGACCGGCGAGTTCGAGGCGACCAAGAACCTCTTCGAGGAAGCCAACGAAGCCGGGTGCGACATCAAGACCGACGTCTGCGGCAAGCGGGGCGATGACGACGGCGACGACGACGGCGACGACGCCCGGGGCGCGCACCGCGGACGCGGCGGGCATCATCGCCGGGCGCGAGGCCGCCAGGCCCGGCGCCGCCGGCGTCGCTGATCGCCTGGAGACGACATCTGCGTGGAGGGAGTTCACGCATTCGGTGTCCGGCGGGTGCGCTTCGACTTTGCGCCCAGTGCGCCGTTGACGTCGGGCGGGGGACGGGGGGATAATCGTGGGCAGGTCGGCACGGATGTCGGCCGCTCGGAGCCCGGAAGCGAGGGGCATCATGCCGGAGCGGTTGTACACGGCCTATCAGGTGGCCGGTCTGCTGGGCGCGACCCCGGCGGCGGTGGTGGAGTGGATGGAGCAGGGGCTCCTGGAGAGCCGCCGCCTCGGTGAGTCGCTGCGCGTCCCGGCCACGTCGCTTGTCCGCTTCCTCAAAGACCACGGGGTCGCCATCGAAGAGCTGATGGAAGAGGCGGTCCGGG
Organism: uncultured Planctomycetaceae bacterium; assembly: GCA_964439555.1. Classification (GTDB taxonomy): domain Bacteria; phylum Planctomycetota; class Phycisphaerae; order SM23-33; family SM23-33; genus CAYTQL01. The sequence continues at coordinate 3,526 of CAYTQL010000052.1, forward strand.
AGGACGGGCAGTTCGTCTCCGAACTCGAAGCGCTGGAGAAAATCGCCCGTCGCCGGCGGATGCCCGCGCTGGAGGGGGAGCTGGCGTCCGTCAAGGCGCAGGATGCGGAGGCGCAAGACCATACCAAGTCGGGCGCCGCCGAGGCCGAAGCCCCTGCCGAAGCCTTCGGGCTCTCGCCGATCGAACTGGACGAGGAAACGCCGCCCGGAACTGCCGAGGACCTCGCCGACGAGCAGACCGAGATCGACGAGGCGATCCGCGACCTTCCCGAGCCCCCCGAACCCGACGACGGATTCGCGAGTGAGGCTCAGCCGTCGCAGGCGGCGAAGCCCGGGCAACCCGCCGAGGAGCCCCAGCCGGCCGAGGCCGAGGCGACAAGCGAACCGGCCGGGACCCACGAACCGCTGCCGCCCGCGGCCGAGCAGCTCGCCGAGGCGATCCTCGCCGACGCCGTCGCCAATGACGCCAGTTTCATCCACCTCGAGCCCGAGCCGGACGGGCTGACGTTGCGGCTTCGCGTCGGCGGGGGACTGATCCACAAGCCCGCCTTCAAGCGCGGGCTCCCCGAACCCCTGCACGAAGCCCTTCTGCAATGGTTTCTCCGCGCCGCCGGAGCCGAGGACGCCGCCCGCGGGCGGTTCGCCCGGACGATCGACGGCCGGGAGATCGACTTCGCCCTCAGCCGCTATCGGAGCGTCTGCGGGACCAAGGTGGTCCTGGCCGTCAACTCCCGCCGACCCACCGAGACGCTCGGCACGCTCCTGGACGCCCCCCGGCGGGCTGCCCTGAAGCAGATGCTGCGCGGCGGGCTGGTGCTGGTCTGTGGCGATCCGGGCTCCTGCCCGCGCACGCTGGAGGCGCTCGCCGGTCGGTGCGCCGCCGAGGAGCGGTGCGTGGTGCGGGTGGGCGGTCCGGCGCAGAGCGCCTGCGGCCCGGCGGGTTTCGTCCGGGCCGGGTGCGGAACAAGCTGCACCCGGGCCGAGGCGATCGTCACCATCGCCGAAGCCGACGCCGACGTGATTCTCCTGGACCAGTTGCGAGATCCCGAGACCGCCGAGGTCGCCGTGGAAGCGGCGCTGGCGGGCAAGCTGGTCGTCGCCGCGGCCGGAACCCCCTTACCGCAGGACGCCCTGAAGCGCCTCGCGGATTTCGAGCTCGAGCCCTGGCCGCTCTCGGACGCCCTCTCCGGGCTGCTGAGGGTGCACTGGGCGCGCCGACTGTGCCGCTGCGCCGCGACGCGCCAGCCTCGTAACGGCGAGTTGTCCGAGCTGTCACTGGAACTGTCCGTCGAAACGGTCCGCGAGCCCCAAGGTTGCGAGGAATGCGACGGAACAGGCTACCGGGGCGCCGCGGCCGTCGCGTCGGTGATTCCGCTGACCGCCGGACTGACCAACGCGTTGCGGTTCGGTTTCACCCCCGGCGCGCTGGAGCGGATGGTGCGCGAGGCGTCCTGTCCGCCGATCGGCGTCGCGGCGGCCGAGGCCCTGCGGAGCGGGTGCGTCAGCATCGGGGAGCTTCGCCGCGTGCTCTGAGCGACTCCGGCCGGCGGGAAAGGGCGGCTCGACGGGCTGCGGTTCGCCTCCCCGCCGGGACTACACTTCAGGTGGAAAGCCTGTCCCGCCCAACGAGAGCAGGGAGGAGCATCATGGACATCATCTTCGTACGTCATGCCACCTCCGAGCCCCGCCGGGAGGACGACCGCTCCCGCGAGCTGACCGACAAGGGGCGGACCGAATCCCGCGCGACCGGCATGGCGCTTCGCACGCTGGAGGCGGAGCCCGAGCTGATCCTCACCAGCCCCTATCCGCGGGCGAGGCAGACGGCGGAGGAGCTTTCGGCGGTGCTGGAGGACATCCCGGTCGAAGAGGTCGAGTTCCTGGCCCCGGCCCGGAACTACCGGGGGCTCTGCGAGCGGGTGCGCGAGCTGGTCGGTCAGCGGGCTTCGCGGGTGGTCTGCGTCGGGCACGCCCCGTCGCTGGACGAGATGGTCGCCCAGCTCATCGGCGGGGACGACGACCTCGGACTGCACATCAACAAGGCGGGGGCGGCCTGCGTCCGCCTGGACGAGGACGAGAACATTCGCCTGCACTGGCTCCTGCGCCGCAAGCACCTGGCGCTGCTGGCCCGGCTGGCGTAGGAGGTGTGCGTCCGGAGCGGGAGGGGGCGCATCCTCGACAAGTCGCGCCCGTTGCGGCTATCGTGGCGCAGGACTTTTTTTCCCAGCGCTAACGGACCGGTTACAGCGGTGTCTGAAGAAACGAAAGGTGCGGCGCCCGGCACGTCCCCGCGACGCCGGGAGGAGCGGGACGATGCGGCGCTCGTCAAGGCCGCGCGCGGCGGAGACCTCCAGGCCTTCGAGGCCCTGGTCGCCCGCTACCAGCGCCAGGCGACCGCCATTGCCTATCGGCTGCTGAACAACCGGGACGATGCGATGGACTCCGTACAGGACGCCTTCATCAAGGCCTACGAGAAGCTCGATACGCTCTCGAAGCCCGGGCGCTTCCGCCCGTGGCTGATGCGGATCGTGAACAACCTGTCGCTCAACCGCCGGCGCTCGCGGGCCCTGCGGCGTCATGCGTCGCTTGATGCGTCCGTCGAGACCGACGAAGGGCGCTCCGAACTGAATCGCCCCGACACGCGGGCGGTCTCGCCCGTCTCGGCCGCCAGCGCCGAGGAGGTCCGCGAGCAGATCGCCCACGCCATCGAGCAGTTGCCCGACATGCAACGCCAGGCCCTGGTCCTGTTCAGCATCCAGAAGATGCCGCAGAAGGAGGTCGCCGAGTTGCTCGGCTGCAGCGTGGAGGCGGTGAAGTGGCACGTGTTCACCGCTCGGAAGAAACTGAAGGAGCGCTTCAGGGAGTATCTCTGAGGTGACGCCATGAACGACGACATCAACAACGACGACATCGAGTACCGGTTGAGCCAACTGCTCGACGGGACCCTCCCGCCCGAGCAGCGGGCCGAACTCGAACAGCGCCTCGCCGAGGATGATGCGCTCCGGCGGCAGCTCGAGGAATACCGCCGTCTCCAGACGCACCTCGACGGGCTGACCGACCTGGAGCCGCTGGCGGTGGACTACCCGCAGCAGCGGCGCGAGATCATGGGCGCCATCGAGCGCCGCGCCCTGCTGGCGCCGCGCGGCTCGCGCCTGCGCCGCTGGTCGCGCGCGGCGATGCTGCCAGCCTCCGCGGCCGCCGCGGCGGTGCTTATCGCGGCGATGGTCTACTTTTACGGCTTTCCCGAGCCGCCGGGCGCGGCGCCCGGGGAACCGATGGTCTCGGCCCGGCTGGTGCCCTTCGAGGGCGCCGACGCCCACGGGGGCGAGATGAAGGTCAAGGTCGCCCGGCTCGGTTTCGAGGAGACGCCCCTGGCCGGGCCGAAGGAGCGCCGCCCCTCGCCCGTTCCGCCCGGGACTGTGCTGGTGAGTTTCGGGGCCGAGCAGCCGCCCCGCGCGCAGTATGTCTCGAGCCCCGTTCCGGTGGAGATGGACTGACACCGATCCGCATGCAGATCCGTCGTACAAAGAGGAGATACGCCATGACGTCGCACGCACCTCTGTCGCTGGGGATGCTGCTGCTCATCGTCGCCGCATCCGCATCGGCCCAACCGACCGGACAGCTCCAGCAGAAGCTCGACGCCCGGGTGAACTTCAGCATCAAGGAGACCCCGATCCGCGAGGTCTTCCGGAAGCTCTCGGAGGCCACCGGGGTCGACTTCGAGGTCTCCGACGACGCGGTCGCCCTGCTGCCCTACGATGAGCAGACCCGCCTGAGCGTTACGCTCAAGGACATCACCCTGCGCAAGGCCCTGACGCCCGTGCTCGCGGCGCAGGGACTCCGCTGGGAGGTCCGCAACGGGAAAGTCCTCATCCTCCCGGCCGAGCCCCTCTACCGCACCGGGCGGCGGGTGAACTACGATGAGCTGCACGTCATCGGCGTCCTGTGCAAGGAGAAGCTCGCCTCCGGCGAAGAGACCTCGCCGGTCGACCAGCTCCGCAAACTCACCGACAACGATCAGCTCCGCATCATCTTCCCCGTCGGCGCCAACGGGGAGAAGGCGATGAAGACCGCCGCGAAGATTCTCCCGGCCACCGGGCAGCGCTGGCTCAACCGCCTCTGCGAGCCCCACGATTGGACCTGGTACATCTGGAGCGACGAAATCCGCATCGTTCCCCGAGCCGAACAGGTCCGCCGCCAGCTCCAGACCGAGGCGACCCTCGCCTACAAGAACGCGGACATCGCCAAGGTGCTCCTGGAGCTCTCCAACGCCGCGCGGGTCTCGCTGGAGATGGACCCCGGCGTGCTGAAGTACCTCCCGACCGAGACGCGCGAGAACTTCAACCTGCTGATGGGCGAGGCGACGGTCGCCCAGGCCTTCGAGGTCATCTCCGGCGCCACCGGGCTTCAATTCGTGCCGACCAACGAGGGCGTCCAGGTCCGGGCCTCCGAGCAGCTTCGCGCCTCGATCGAGCCGCGGCAGCGCAAGCGCAGCCCCTTCTTCGTGCGGATGAGCATCCCCGTCGCTGGGGGAGCGAAGGTGGACGTCTTCCTCCGACCGGACGAGCTCTCGGACGAGCTCAAATCCGCCGTGGAACGCGAGAGGGACCGGCTGTTCGAGGCGCTTCGCAAGCGCCTCAACGAGGGCCTGGCCGCGACGCAACCGGTGGGGACGCGCTGACGCCTTCCGGGCTACCCGGCCACGGGCGCCTCGAGCACCTGTCCGACCCGGAGCAGCTCCTCGCGGAGCTCGTCGGAAGGGACGTCCTGGACGGTTGAGGCGTTCGCAACGGCCAGCGCCGCGGCTTGGGCGGCGGACTCGCCGAGCACCATGAACACCGGCTCCATCCGCGCCGAGCCGTAGGCGATGTGCGACGCCGAGAAGCAGACCGGGATCAACAGGTTGCCCGCCTGCCCGCGCGGGGGAATGATCGCCCGGTAGCTGATCGGGTAGGGGTCGGTCGGGGGGACCTGCACGTCGCCCTCGTTGAGGACGCGATCCCGCCCGTTTTCGCGCTTCACGAACCGCGAGCAGTTGTGCGAGTCCATCGTGTAGCTGCCCATCCCGACGCTGTCCGGGCAGCGGACCGCGCCGGTGCAGTCGTGTTCGGTGACGACGTATTCGCCCACCAGCCGCCGCGCTTCGCGGACGTAGAGTTGGTGCGGCCAGTGGTCGGTGTCGGGGAACTCATCGCCGGCGAGCCCCCAGTGCGCGTACCGCTGCCGGTACCGCTCGGGGACTTCCGGACAGGTGGACAGGTGCCAGTAGAGCCCGCGCTGATAGGTCACGTGGGCCCGGAAAATCGCCTCGCGGGTCTTGTAGTCCGCCTCCGGCCAGGCGTAGTTTGCGCCGATGTAGTCGGAGCTGACCGGCCCGTTGTTGTTCGTGTCCGTCTTGTGATACCCGCCGGGCGTGCGGTGGGGGAGGATGTCGAACTTCCGAAGCCGACCATTGCGGAGCTTTTCGTTGTGCTCGTCCTTCTCGGAGCGGAACCACCGCGTGGCGAGGACGTACTCGTCGGGGTCGAACTCGTCCGGACGGGCCCAGGGGACCTTCAGCTCCGGGTCGTCGGTCATGCACACGCGAAAGTTGTACGCCTGGACGCGCCGGTCGCCCTCGCCCTCCCGGCCGGAGAGGTCCTCGGCGTCGATGTGGGTCAGCAGCCCGCTCGACGGGTCGCCCGGAATACGGTAGGGGTCCACCACGTGCGAGAACTGGTGCGTGTGCCGAACCTGCACGCCGTTGAGCGTCTCCCCGTACGCGGCGTTGCCCTCGCGTCCGAGGGTGTACCGCACTCCCGCCGCGGCCATGAGGTCGCCCTCGTAAGTCGCGTCGATGTAGACCTTCGCCTCCAGGCGGAGTCCGCCCCGCAGCCCGATCGCCGCGATCCTCCCGCGATCCGTCTCTACCGACTCGAGGTACTGCGCGTACCGCACCGGCACATCGGCGGCGTCGAGGTAGCCCAGGAGGATCCCTTCGGCCACGTGCGGCTCGAAGCGCCATTCCTCCTCGACCCCGTAGGCGGAGCCCACGTCGCGGTAGAACTGCCGGCTCATCCCGCCGATGACGTGCTTTTTGCCCACGTCGGTCCACCCGAGCCCGCCGGAGGTCATGCCCCCCACGTGCTTGCCCGGGTGGAGCAGCACCGCCCGCAGTCCCAGCCGGGCCGCCTTGACCGCTGCGATCACCCCGCACGCGGACGCGCCGTACACGCACACGTCCGCCGAAAGCCTTTCGTCGCTCGGCGAGATCCAGTGCGGGTCGTAGTAGTGAAGGTTGCTCATGTGGTCACTCCGCGCCGAGGGTGATCGTGATGGTCTTCCCGCACTCGCGGAAGCCGGCGTCCGCGGCCCCGGCCGCGTCGGCGCCCTCGGCCGAGACCCGGTAATCCCCGTAGAATCCGCGGAAGGTGAAGGTTCCGTCCTTGCCGGTCTTCCCGCCGGTCTTCGTCCACCACGCGTCGAAGACCAGATCGCGATAGACCTTCAACGCCGGCTTGGGCGTCCAATCCTTGCGGAACAGCGGCGCTTCGTCGTGCCAGTGCTGCCCGTCCCAGAAGCCCCACATCGTAAAGGCCGTGGCGTTGGGGTGGCTGAAGAAGGTCCGCATCACGTCCCGCAGATACTCCGCCTGACGCTGCTCGCGCTTCTGGCGGTCCTCCCCCCAGCCCTTTCCGAAGGTGTCGAACTCGCTGATGTGGAAGGGCAGGTCGAACTTGGCGAAGCGGTCGAGCGTCTCCAGCAATTGCGCCGGCGTGCGGGTGAGCTTCGCGTTGTAGTAGTGGCACTGGAAACCGATCCCGCCCAGCGGGGCCTTCTGGTCCAGCAGATAGCGAATCGTCCCCTCGTAGGTGTCCTTGTGCTTCTCGTCGTCGCGGACGAGAATGTGGTAATCGTTGACGTACAACCGGGCGTCCGGGTCGGCCTCGCGGGCGGTCCTGAACCACTCGACGAGGATCGGCTCCTTGCCTCGCGGGGCGTCCGGATGAACGACCTTCTGGATGTCCCGCTCGGAATAAGGCTCGTTGACGACATCCCAGGCGATGACCTTGTCCCCGTAGCGCCGACCGACCGCGGCCACGTGCTCCAGCGAACGCCTGCGGACGTAGGCGGCCTTGTCGGCGTCATCGCTCTTGAGCTTGGCGATCACGTCCCTGGGCATCGGTTTCCAGTTCAGCGACGCCCAGATCATCGTGTGTCCGTGGACCTCGAGGCCCTCCCGGCGGAGCCAGTTCACCGCCGCGGTCGCCTCGGCTCGCTTCTTCGGCTTCGACTGGGCGTACCACTTCATCTGGTTGCCCAGCGTCGCGCGGTTGAACAGCTTGACGATCCACTTCTTGTACGTCTTCGTGTCGGCCTCGTCTGCCTTGCGGGCGAGGCGGTCGGAACGAACGCACGTTCCGAAGCCGAAGGCGTGGCGGGTCATCTCCACCGTCACTTCCACCCCGGCCGCCGACTTCCCGTCGGCGTCGACCACCCGCACGGTGAAATCGCCCTTGCGATTGGCCTCGATGTCCTCGGTGATCCGTTTCTCCACGTTCTCATCTTCCGCCGCGCCGACCGCCGCGGCGAGCATGACCGTCGCCGCAATCGCGCGGAATTTCAGATGCAATCCCATCGCGTATCTCCTGCTGATGTCTCGGGGCCGTGCACTATACCACGACCCGTGCCCGCAGCAACCGTGCACGAAAAGCGGCCCGCGCCGCCGCGCGAGCCGCAAGATGCGGAACGGAGAGGGTGGGATTCGAACCCACGGAACCGCGAAGGTTCACCGGTTTTCGAAACCGGCCCGATCAGCCGCTCTGGCACCTCTCCGATGCTTCAAGCAGGGCATTCTAAAGCCCCGCCCCCGCCGCTGCAAGCCCAACGCGCGGCGTGATCGTGCCCCAGCGGCTACGTCACCCTCGACCGACAAGCCATCCCTGCCGGCGGAGGCCCGGGATGGACGATCCGGACGGGGTAGATCCGCAACGTCGACGCCTTCACGCCTGCCGTGCAGGCATCGGCGCCGGCGCATCACCCGCCGGTTGCGCAGCGGCTTGACCGCCAGACCCGCCGGGTCTAGACTCATTTCTCGTTCAGGCGTTCGCGGATTGGAGCGTCCCGGGGCGGCTGCGACCCACGGGTACCATCCCATCCGATGGTTGCGGTGCAGTTGCGTCGGGCGGCGGCCCGGCATGGGATGCAGTCCGCGGAATTCACGTTCCGCCGCTGGGTTCGGCGGGCATCGCGATTCGCAGGTCGAAGCGGCTCGACGGCATCGGGCCGCCCACCTGCCCGTCTTCCCGACGCCCCACGCGCCCGGTGGCGGTGCGCAAGCCCGCCCGAACGTGCCGATCCGTCTCACAGCAGAAGTCCGGAAAACGCAGGGCCCTTAGCTCAGCGGTTAGAGCAGGGGACTCATAATCCCTTGGTCGTAGGTTCGAATCCTACAGGGCCCACTTACGCTCCTCGGAGCGAAACCTATCACCCGCACGATGGCCCGCCGACACCCCGGCGGGCCGTCGCGCTTTCGGCCAGTATCCAAAAGGGTCCCGCGAGCCCTGAGCCACGCAGCCCGGCCGCACGCCCTGCCTGCCGGCAGGCAGGTTGGACTCACCCCACCCCCGGACGCCCCGTTTCGCCCCCGAATCTCTCTCTTTCGCCCGGAAATCTCTGTTTGGCTTGGTCAACCCCCCAGCGC
>CAYTQL010000053.1:0-5056 GCA_964439555.1 uncultured Planctomycetaceae bacterium
GACTACCGCAGACGAAGCCTGGCGTGGCTGCAGGGCAACCTGGGCATCGTGCTCCAGGCGCCGCAACTGTTCGGCGGGTCGATCGCCGACAACATCCGTTACGGGCGGCTGGACGCAAGCGATGCGGAGGTCCGCCGGGCGGCCGGACTGGTCAACGCCGACGGGTTCATCGAGCGACTCGAGGAAGGCTACGACACGCAGGTCGGCGAGGGCGGGGCGCGGCTGTCGGTCGGGCAGCGGCAGTTGATCTCCTTCGCCCGGGCGATTCTCGCCGACCCGCAGATTTTCGTGATGGACGAGGCCACCAGCAGCGTGGACACCGAGACCGAGCAGCACATCCAGCAGGCCCTCGGGGCGGTGCTCGGGGGGCGGACCAGCTTCGTGATCGCACACCGCCTCAGCACGATCCGCCGCGCGGACCGCATCCTGCTGATCGACGCCGGCCGGATCGTCGAGGACGGGACGCACCGCGAGCTGATCATCGCCCGCGGGCGATACTACGAGCTCTACACCCACCAGTTCACCCAGCAGCGCCAGGAAGAAGTTCTGGCGGACGGATAGGGCCCGCAGAAATGCAGGAAGCGCGGAGATGTGCTCCCGCGCGGCGGGGGGACGCGTCAGAGGCGCCCGACGGGTCAGACCGGTCCCGCTGCCCGGGCCCGCTACGCCGCAGTGCTGCGCGCTTCGGTCCTGTCGCTCCAGGAGCCCACGGAAACGCGGTCGAACTCCACGCCGAGGCGATAGGCGCCCTTCCGTTCGCGGCAGTGGACCAGGCGGGCGTACAGGTTCCGCCTTCCGCTGCCCTCGCTCAGCGGAAGGGTCACCAGCAGCCGCTGTCCCGGGTACATCGGGCGGTCGGAGACCACGCCCATCCCGCTGCGGGAGATGTCGGTCATGGAGAGCTTCTGAACCACGTCGCCGCCGTCCGGATCGAGGCGGATCGCCTGAATGCCCATGTTCAGGTACGTCCGCGGGTGCTTCCTGCGATCGGTAATGCCGTTATCACTGATTGGCATGGGTGGCTCCTTCTGGCCGTACGTCTTCACCATCACCCGCATCGACCCGCCGAGCGGGCGACTTAAGTAAGCTGTGCGGGATTTGCGGGCTCCGCACGTCCGGGCACGAACGCCGTCGAGCGGGTAGAATGCCCCCATGAGCGATATTCAGGGACACGGCGGACTGGTGGTGCTCGCCGGCGCGGGCGCCGGGGGCGCGGAACTGGCGACCGCGGAGTTGCGCCGGTGGCTGGCTCGGGCGGACGCGGTCGTCTACGACCGCCTCGCGGCCGAGGGCCTCGCGGCGCTGGGTCCGCCGGACGCGGAACGGATTTACGTCGGCAAAACGCCCGGGGAGCCGTCCGTCTCGCAGGAACAGATCAACGCGCGGCTGGTGGAACTGGGCAGCGCCGGCCGGCTGGTGGTGCGCCTCAAGGGCGGTGATCCGCTGCTGTTCGGACGCGGCGGCGAGGAGGCCGACGCGCTGCGCGCCGCGGGCGTGGCGTTTCGGATCGTCCCGGGGATTACCGCGGCAACGGCCGCCGCAGCGTACGCGGGCATTCCGCTGACCGACCGACGGCTGGCGTCGTCGGTGGCGCTGGTGACCGGACACGAGGACCCGACCAGGGAAGAATCCCGCCTGGACTTCGCCGCCCTGTCCGGCATCGACACGCTTGTGTTCTACATGGGCGTCGGACGCCTGGAGGGCCTGGCCGCGGGGCTGATCGACGCCGGACGCGCGCCGGAGACGCCCGCGGCGATGGTCGAACGGGCCGCCACGCCCGCCCAGCGGGTGTTGACCGGAACGCTGGGCGACCTGCCCGCCCGCGCCCGGGAGGCGGGCATCCGCCCGCCGGCGCTGATTATCGTCGGCGAGGTCGTGTCGCTGCGCGAGCGGCTGGACTGGTTCGACCGGTTGCCCCTGCGCGGGCGGACGATCCTGGTGACCCGGACGCGGGCGCAGGCGAGCGAGCTGTCCGAACGCCTCGGCGAGCTGGGCGCGCGGGTGATCGAGGCGCCGACGATCGAAATCCGCCCCGCCGACGACGCCGCGGCGATCGACCCGGCTTTGCTCGACGCCGGCCGGTTCGACTGGATCGTGCTGACCAGCCCCAACGGCGCCGCGGCGCTGCGCGAACGCCTGCGCCGCCTCGACCTCGACGCCCGCGCCCTGGCCGGGACGCGCATTGCCGCGATCGGCCCGGGGACCGCCTCGGCGCTGGAAGCCTTCGGGCTCCGGGCGGACCTGGTCCCGCGGCGTCACACCACGGCCGCGCTGGGCGAAGCGCTCGCCCGCGAAGGCGCCGACGGCGCCCGCTGTCTGCTGCTGCGGGCGGACATCGCCACCGGCGAACTGCCCGACGCCCTTCGCGACGCCGGCGCAACCGTCGAGCAGGTCGCAATCTACCGGACCGTCCGCCCGGAGGCCCTGCCCGCGGACGCCGCCGACGCCCTGGCCGCGGGAGAGGTCGACTGGATCACCTTCACCTCCAGTTCGACGGTGACGAACTTCTTCGCCCTCGCCGGCGACGCCGACCTCGCCGGCGTGCGGCTCGCCGCGATCGGTCCGGTCACGGCCGAAACGCTCCACGCCCACGACCGGGAGGCCAGCGTCATCGCCGAGCCGCACACCATTCCCGGTCTGGTAGAGGCGATCCGCACGGCCGGGTGAGCACAGCGTAGGAACGTGGCTGATGCTCGCTCGCCTGAGGCGAGCTGCGCGCCAAGCCACGGCGCCCGCGGCTGCGGCGAGTTGCGCGCCGTGCCCGGTCCCGAGAACGTTGAACCGTCGGCGAGGGGCTCCTATGATGGCCGACTTCCGTAAACACGAGGACAACGCCATGCCGATGACGATTACCGAAAAGATCCTGGCCGCCCACGCCGGGCGGGACCGCGTAACCCCCGGCGAGACGATCTGGGTCGACGCCGACGTCTTCCTGACCCACGACGTCTGCGGGCCCGGGACGATCGGCATCTTTCACGAGCACTTCGGCGACGACGCCCGGGTCTTCGACCCCAACAAGGTCGTGATCATCCCGGACCACTACATCTTCACCGCCGACCCGAAGGCGCACCGGAACGTCGAGATACTCCGCAAGTTCGCCGCCGAGCAGCAACTGCCCCACTACTACGATCCGGATTTCATGCCCGACGGGCTCGAGGGCGTGCCCACCCCCTACGCCAGCGCGAAGGGCACCGACTACCGCGGCGTCTGCCACGCCGCCCTGCCCGAGCTCGGGCACGTCCGCCCGGGCGAAGTGCTCTTCGGGACCGACTCGCACACCTGCATGGCCGGGGCATGGGGGATGTTCGCCACGGGCATCGGCAATACCGACGGCGGGTTCATCCTCGGCGCCGGAAAGCTGTGGGTGAAGGCGCCCGAGAGCATGAAGTTCGTCTTCACCGGTCACGTTCCGCCCTACCTGATGGCCAAGGACCTGATGCTCCGGGTGATCGGCGAGATCGGCTTCGACGGGGCGACCTACCGGGCGATGGAGTTCGCCGGCGAGGCCCTGATGAGCCTCAACATGGACGAGCGCAGCGTGCTGACGAACATGGCCATCGAGGCGGGCGGGAAGAACGGGATCATCGCCGCCGACGAGGTGACCACCCGCTACGTCGAAGCGCGCACCGACAAGCCGTTCACCACGTATCAAAGCGACCCCGACGCCGAGTACCACAGCGTGTACGAGTTCCACACGCCCGACATCAAGCCGACCGTCGCGCTGCCCCACAACCCCGGCAACCGCGCCTGCGCCGAGGACCTCGGCGACGTGAAGATCGACCGCGCCTACATCGGCAGTTGCACCGGCGGGAAGAAGCTCGATCTCCTCGCGGCCGCGAAGCTGCTCGCCGGCAAGCGGGTGAGCATCGACACCTTCGTGGTCCCCGCGACGACGATCGTCGATCAATACATGGACGAGGAGACCCTCGGCGGCAGGACGCTGCGGGAAATCTTCACCGACGCCGGGTGCGAGATCGGCCCGGCGAGCTGCGCCGCCTGCCTCGGGGGCCCGGAGGACACCTTCGGACGCGCCAACGAGCCGATCAACGTCATCAGCGCCACGAACCGCAACTTTCCCGGACGCATGGGGCATCTCCAGGCGGGCGTCTACCTCGCCAGCCCCCTGACCGTCGCGGCCACCGCGATCGAGGGGAACATCACCGATCCCCGGAAGTTCGTGGACTGGGAGCTGACACTCGGGCACGCGTAGGAGGCGGAACGGCAGGCCGCCCGCATTGCCCCGCGGCATGGGCGTCTGACCCGAGCGGCGCTTCGGGACACGCCCCGGGAAAAGCGCCGCGGTCGTTTGCGCCCGGCGCTATCTCCGTCGTCGGCGGCTCATGGCGCGGTCGATGTCGCGCTGGACGTCGCGCTCCCGGATGTCCCGGCGCTTGTCGTATTCGCGCTTGCCGACCGCCACGCCGAGCTCGACCTTCGCGCGTCCGTCCTTGAAGTAGATCGCCACGGGCACGAGCGTCTTGCCCTTCTGCTTGACGTGCGTCTGGAGCTGCCGGATCTGCCGGCGGTGCAGCAGGAGCTTTCGCTTGCGGGTCGGATCGTGCTGCATCCCCTCGGCCGCCTGCTTGTACGGGCTGATCGACGCGCCCACGAGGTACAGCTCCCCGTCCTCGATGCGACCGTAGGCCTCGTCCAGCCGGGCCGCGCCCTCGCGCAAACTCTTGACCTCGGTTCCGATGAGCTTCAGACCGCACTCGATCTTCTCGAGGATCTCGTAGTTCCGCAGCGCCTTCTTGTTGACGATGCGGGGGGGGCGTTTCTTTTCGGAGTTCTTCGCCATGTTCTCAGGATACACGCCGCCGAGGCGTTTCCACAGGCCCGCAGAGTTCAGGAGACCTCAAAGACTGCGCGGTAGCCGCCGTCCGACCAGCGGGTCGGGTCGGTCGCCCCGGCCGGGGAGACGAAGCGCTGCTCGAGCTCCCGGAGGCCCTCGAGCTTGCCGACGGCGAAACGGGCAATCCGCCGACCCTCTTCGGGCTCGACGCTGCACACGCTGTAGACCAGCCGCCCGCCGGGGCGCACGAACTGCCGGCCCAGC
>CAYTQL010000053.1:5066-5318 GCA_964439555.1 uncultured Planctomycetaceae bacterium
GGCCCAGCGCCAGGAGGTTCTTCTGGTCGGCGGCGAGGCGCTTGAGGTGCTCGAGATCGAACCGCCACCTCGCCTCCGCCCGCCTCGCCAGGACGCCGGTATTGCTGCACGGGGCGTCGACGAGGACCGCGTCGAAACTTCCCATCTCCATCTCGCCCACGTCGCCGGCGAGGCGCGGCTCGACGATCCCCACACCGAGCCGGTCGGCGTTGGACCGCACGGCGTCGAGCTTGGCTTCGCCGACGTCCACGG
>CAYTQL010000053.1:5328-12187 GCA_964439555.1 uncultured Planctomycetaceae bacterium
CCACGATGCGCCCACGGTTGTCCATCAACTCGCCGAGGTGGGTGGCCTTCGTGCCCGGGGCGGCGCAGAGGTCCAGCACGCTCGAACCCGGCCGTACGCCGGCGACCAGGCTCACCGCCGCGGCCGAGGGGTCCTGCGGCTGGAAGAGCCCGTCGGCGAAGCTCTTCAGGGCCGTCACGTCGGTCCAGCTATCGAAGACCACGCTGAACCCGTCGGCATGGATGCGGGCGCCGACGCCCTCGCCGGCGAGGGTCTCGACCAGCCCGCCCGGGTCGGTCCGCATGCGGTTCGGACGCACGATCAGCGGCGGGCGGGCGCAGGCGTGCAGGGCGCGGTCCAGGGCCCGGGGCAGGTCGCCGCCGCAAGCCTCCAGCCACCGCCGCGCCAGGGCGTCCGGCAGTGAGCCGGCGTAGGCGAGGTAGCGCTGCGGGTCGCCCGCCGGGTCGCAGAAGGCGTCGCGGTCCAGCTCCACCCAGGCGGTCGGCGAAATCGGCACGACGCGCGCCCGCTGCGGCGGCGGACCCTCACGACGCTCCGAGAGCCCGCGGGCCAGCGAGCGGAGCAGCCCGTTGACCAGCCCGGACTTCCGGTCGAACCCGAACCGCCGGGCCTGCTTGACCGCCTCGTTGACGGCCGCGAACCCCGGCACACGCTCCAAAAAGAGCATCTGGTGGATCGCCACCAGCAGCACGGTGACCAGGCCGTTGGGCAGGCGGGTGTTGGGACGCGCCAGGTAGGCCCGCATCACCGAGCGCAGCGTCAGGCGGCGTTTGGTGACCCCGAACACCAGCTCGCGGGCCAGGGCGGCGTCGGCTCCGGCTGGCGCGCGGTCGGCGATCATCGCTTCGAGCCGCGCGGCCGGTCGGGCCTCGCGCGCCGCCAGCGCCTCGGCCGCCAGGTCGCGCGGGTCGCCGGGGGCCCGGCTCACGAGCCGACCTCCGCGAAGCGGTCCCCCGCGGAGACGCGGTACCCGTTGACGAAGTCTTTCCAGTCCATCAGGCGTTTCCCGGCGGGCTTGATCTGGAGGATGCAGAGCCGTCCGGCGCCGCTCGCTATGCAGAGATCCTCGTCGACCGCGCCCGGGTCGGCGGGCCCGGCGGCGTCCAGCGCCTCGGCGCGGGCGATGATCACCGGCTGGGGCTTCCCGTCGCGGAGGAAGACCGCCTGCGCCCCCGGCCACGGCCAGGTGCCGTGGATCAGGTTCCGGATCGCCTCGGCGTCCGCCTCCCACTCGATGCGACCGTCGCGCTTGGTCAGGCGGGGGGCGCGTGTGGCGGCGTCCTCGTCCTGCGGGGAGGGCTCGGCCCAGGCGGACGCCAGCAGCCCGAGGGTCTGGCGGACCACCCCGGCGCCGCGTTCGGCGAGGCGGGTCTTGAGTTCCACGGCCGTCTCATGCGGTTCGATCGGCGTCTCGGCGGTGAGGTAGATCGGCCCGGCGTCCATGCGGTCGACGAGCGAGAAGGTGGTCACGCCGGTGATCGCGTGCCCGCGGATGATCGCCCAGTTGACCGGCGCCGCGCCGCGCAGGGCGGGCAGAAGCGAGCCGTGCAGGTTGATGCAGTCCACCCGGGCGGTCTGGCGTGCTTCGGTGCGGACGAACTGCCCGAAGTCGATGACGACCATCGCGGCCGCGGCATCTTCGCGGAGTTGCTCGACGGTCTCCGGCGCGTTGATGTCCGCCCACTCGCACGCCTCGAGCCCCAGTTCCCCGGCCGCGGCGGCCACGGGGGTGGGTCGGAGGTGCTTCCCCCGCCCGGCCGGGCGCGCAGGCTGGGTGACGATCCGCACCACCTCGTGGCGCGTATCCAGCAGGGCCCGCAGGGACGGGACGGCGAATTCTCCGCTTCCGCAGAAAACGATGCGCATGGGGCGAGTCCGGTCTCCGGTATCAGGGCGTGGAGTCTAGCGGACCGGCGCAGCGCGGGCAACGAGACGCTGTCGAATCGCAGCAATTCCCCCATGCGCCCCCGCCGGCGGGCTGACTCAGCCGACGGAACGGGCCAGCGGACGGGACCCGATCTTCTCGTAGGCGGTGAGGACCTCGTCGGTGACGTTGAAAAAAGCATCCACGATGTCCGGGTCGAAGTGCCCCCCGCGCTCGTCGCGGATGATCTCCACCGCCCGCTCGAAGGGCATCGCGTCCTTGTAGCAACGCTTGGAGACAAGCGCGTCGAAGACGTCCGCCAGCCCGGCGATCCGCCCGCTGAGAGGGATCTGCGTGCCCTTGAGCCCGGCCGGGTAGCCCGACCCGTCCCACTTCTCGTGATGGGACAGCGCCACCTCGCGGGCCTTGGCGATCAGCTCGTTCTCCGGGTTCTCCAGGATTCGTCCGCCGATGACGGTGTGCTGCTGCATCAGGCGTCGCTCCTCGTTGCTCAGCGAGCCCGGCTTGCGGAGGACGCAATCGGGGATGCCGATCTTGCCGATATCGTGCATCGGGCTGGCGTACTCGATCAGCTCCGCCCGCGCCAGCGGGAGCCCCATCGCCCGAGCGAGAATTCCGCAGTTGCGGCTCATCCGCCGGACATGCTCGCCGGTGTCGTCATCGCGGTACTCCGAGGCGACCGACAGGCGCAGGATCGTTTCCCGGTGGGCCTGGCGGAGCTGGTCCTGGAGCATGGCGTTGTGGATCGTCACCGCCGCGGTGGAACTCAGTGAGAGCAGCGCGTCGCGCGCCGCGTCCGGGAAGGGAACGATGTTCCCCTCGGCGTCGAGACGGTTGAATAACTCCATCACGCCGACCGACAGCCCGTCGGGGAGGCGAAGCGGAATCGCGAGGATGCTCTGGAAGCGGAAGCCCCCCTCCGCCTCGAAGCTGTGATCCACGCGATACGGCGCCCCGGCCGGCGGGTGCGTCGCGTCCGCGAGGTTCACCCACTGACCGGTCATCGCGACGTACCCCGCCAGGGACTCGCCGTTGATGCCCAGCGTCCGCCCGGCGAAGAGCCCCTCCACCTCGGGGTCGATGCCCCGGTGATCGTGCGCCGCGGCGAAAACCAGCTCACGCTCCCGGCGCAGGAGAATGCACCCCCCCTGCGACCGCTCGAGCCGGCAGGCTTCGCGGAGGATGAGCTTGAGCATCTCATCGGCGTCGGAGACCGAGCCCAGCCGCGTCCCCACTTCCAAGAGGCTCCGCAACGCTTCGGCCTGCGTCTGGTCCGCGGTAGGATGTGAATCGCAGATTGACATTCGCATTCGGGGCCTTCCACCCAGAGTAGGTCTTCGGCGTGATGGAAGGGGTCGATGAGCAGCAGTTCGGAAAATTCCGATTTCCCGCCGCCGCTTGTGCTCCGCCCGGCGGGGGCGGATAATCGCCCCACCCGGAATGACCGATCTCGAACGCCTCGACAAGCCGATTCGCGACGCCCTGCTGGAGGCGATTCCCTGCGCCGTGGTCGTGCTCAACGCCGAGGGACGCATCGTGCTGTGGAACGCGATGGCCGAGAGGCTTACCGGCTTCGGCGCCGAGGAGGTCCGCGGGTCCACGTGCGAAGTGGTGCACATGCAGCTTTCAACCGAGCAAGACCCCGCCCTGCTCCGGGCCCTGTGCCCGATCAGCGGCGACAGGGCGACCGAGCCCCAGGAACTGCACATCCGGCGCAAGGACGGGCAGAGGGTCCCGGTGGTCCGCCGGGCGACGCGCGTCCGTGACGGGGCGGGGCAGACGCTCGCGACCATCCAGACGCTCGTGGACGCGCGGCCGATGAAATCCGCCCGGGAGGAAATCCGAACCCTCCGCCAGGAGATCGCCCGCTCCGGGCGCTTCGGCGAGCTGGTGGGCAGCTCCGAGCCGATGCGCCGGCTCTACGAGGCGATCGAGCAGGTCGGTCCCACCGACGCGGCCGTGGTGATCGAAGGCGAAACGGGCACGGGCAAGGAGCTCGTCGCCCGCACGCTGCACCAGCGGAGCCCGCGGCGGGAAGGGCTGTTCCTCCCGGTCAACTGCGGCGCCCTGCCCGAAACGCTCATCGAGGCGGAGCTGTTCGGACACACACGCGGCGCCTTCACCGGGGCGTCGTCCGACCGGGCCGGACGCTTCGAAGAGGCCGACCGCGGCACGCTCCTGCTGGACGAAGTCGCCGAACTCCCCGCCGCAGCGCAGGTCAAGCTGCTCCGGGCAATCCAGGAAGGCGAGGTCACCCGTGTCGGCGAATCCCGTCCGCGGAAGGTGGACGTGCGGATCATCGCGGCCGCAAATCGCCCGTTGCGGCAGAGGGTCCGCGAAGGGAGATTCCGCGAGGACCTCTACTACCGCCTGCGGGTCGTCGGGCTGGAGATTCCGCCGCTGCGCGAGCGTAAGGAGGACATCCCGGACCTCGTAGTGCACTTCCTGGGACGACTGAACGCGCGCTACAACCGGGAGGTCGAGGGGCTCGAAGCCGAGGCGATGGACCGGCTGGAAGGTCACGACTGGCCGGGCAACGTCCGCGAACTCGAGCACGCCCTGGAGCACGCCTTCATCGTCACCCCGCCGGGCAAGCGAATCATCGCCCTGGGCGCCCTGCCGCCGGAAATCCGCCGGGCGAGTGCTTCGCGTCCGACGGACGCCGAGCCCCCCGCCGGGGCGCCCGAACCCGGGCCGGCGATTCCAAAGCCACGGGGCGTCTGGGCGCAGCGAGCCGAGGTCCTCAACGCCCTCCAGGAAACCGGCGGGAACAAGGCCGCCGCCGCCCGAAAACTGGGCATCACCCGCGCCGGTCTCTACAAACGCCTCAGACGCCTGGGAATTCAGCAATAACGGGTTCCCTCACCGAAAGCACGGGGACCTGCGCACCCATCTGCACGCCGCGTGATGCGCTGCCAATCAGCCCATCCTGTTAGCGCATACCCGAAGGCTTTGTATGCGCATATTGATGATAGTTAGCGCATACTTCAGGTTACTCCTGCTTACCGACCTCATAAGCTCTGTTCACGTAAACCTCTATTAAATATAATCTTGCGATTCCGACTCCGTTCGGAGCTTCTGTCTGGCACGGTCTGTGCAATTAGACCGGCGAGTTCCATTACCGCCGAACGAGGAGAATGACAATGCAAGGGACGACAGACAGAGTGCTTCACCTGAACGAGGTGGATTTCGATTCCGCCGTGGAACGGGGCGTTACGCTCGTGGACTTCTGGGCGCCGTGGTGCGGACCCTGCCGGATGCTCGGACCGGTGCTGGACGACCTGGCCGGGCAGTTCAGCGGGCGGGCGCAGATCGCCAAGGTCAACGTGGACGACAGTCCCGCCCTCGCCTCGCGGTTCCGCGTACAGGCGGTCCCGCTGCTGGTGCTGCTGCGGGACGGGCAGGAGGTCCAGCGGTTCGTGGGCCGGCGGTCCAAGGCCGAACTGGCCGAGATCATCGCGGACTACACACCGGACGAGGAGTGACCCGAATACCATACATCCGGGTCCATGATCGCCGCCGCAAGGGGCACTGAATGTCCATCGCTTCGCGCATCACGAATACCGCACTGAACCGCCACCGCTGGGTGACCCGCGGCGTCCTGGTCGCGACGCTGCTGGTCGCCCTCCTGGCGGCGTTGCCCTCCCTCCCGGGCGACTGGCCGGTCATCCGGCAACTCCAGCCGCTGCTCGCCGGGCTGCACACCGTCGAGGTGGACACCGACCCGGAGAACATGCTCGCCGAAGATGAGCCGGTCCGCCTCTTCCACGACCGCATGAAGGAGCGGCTCGACCTCCACGACATGATCGTCGTCGGCGTGGTCAACGAGGAGCACCCGGCCGGGGTGTTCAACCCCGACTCCCTCGCCCGCATCGATGAGCTCACGCGCTTCGCCAAGACGCTCCGCGGCGAGGAAATCGGCGTCGAGGACGGCGCCGGCGTGGCGCCGAAGGATGTCATCAGCCTCTCGACGGTGGACAACCTCCAGCCGATCTCCGGGGGCATCCGCTTCTCCTGGCTGATGCGCACTCCGCCGCAGACCCAGGGGAAGGCCGAGCAGATCCGCGCCGACGCTCGGCGGATTCCCTTCCTCCACGACACGGTCGTCTCCGCGGACGGCCAGGCCGCGGCCATCTACGTTCCGATCACCCGCAAGGACCTCAGCTACCGCGTCTCCCGGCGGCTTCAGGAGAAGATCGAGAGCTTCGACGGCGCCGACGAGTTCCACATCACCGGGCTCCCGGTCGCCGAGGACACCTTCGGCGTGGAGATGTTCATCCAGATGGCGATCTCCGCTCCGGCGGCGATGCTGGTGATCTTCCTGCTGATGCTCGTCTTCTTCCGCAAGCTGGTGATCATCGTCTCGCCGATGCTCGTGGCGCTGGTCTGCGTGATCCTGACGATGGGGGCGCTGGTAATCGCGGGGTACCCGATCCACATCATGAGCAGCATGATCCCGATCTTCATCATGCCGATCGCGGTGCTCGACAGCATTCACATCATCAGCGAGTTCTTCGAGAAGTACCAGGCGACGGGCGACCGCAAGCGAACGATGCGGGAGGTCATGGATGCGCTGTTCGCCCCGATGCTCTACACCTCGCTGACCTCCGCAGCCGGGTTCGCATCGCTGGCGCTGACGCCGATTCCGCCGGTGCAGGTCTTCGGCGTGTTCGTGGCGCTGGGCATCCTGGCGGCGTGGGCGCTGACGGTGACCTTCATCCCGGCGTTCGTTATGTGGATTCCCGAACGGATGCTGGCGGGTTTCGGGGCGAAGCACGAGGCCGGCGAACGAACGCACGAGAGCCTGCTGACCCGCTTCCTGCACCGGATCGCCGGCGGGACCTACCGCCGCGCGAAGCCCATTCTCGCCGCGGCCGGGGTGGTGCTGGTCGTTGCCGCGTGGGGCATCAGCCGGATCAACATGCGGCCGGGCTGTTGGTGCTCGGGATGACCTCCGGTACCATCATGAATATC
>CAYTQL010000054.1:0-2884 GCA_964439555.1 uncultured Planctomycetaceae bacterium
AGATCTCCGTTGATGCTCACGGCGTTGGCAGGCATGTGCGGCATGGTTCAGCCTGCTACCGCAGAGGAAAGCCGACCGCACGTCGAGATTCGAGGGCTCTACGGCGGGGCGCCGATGGACTTCGAGTTCTCGCTCTCCGAGCTTTCCCCCGGCGAGTACCTCCTCCGCCTGCACCGGGGCGGAGAGGTGGCGTTCGAACGCGAACTCGAGATCGACTGACTCGCGACGGCTCGGCCAGCTCGCCCGCTCGGCGCATAAAAAAGGCCGGAACGCTGAGGGCGTCCCGGCCGCGAGAGAAGGCGGGCCGGCTTGCCAATTCAAACTCCCCTTGGCTGCGGGTTGTAAAAACCCGCCTAGCCGACACCCCCCAAGTTTGCGCCATCAAAACCGAGCCGTCAACCGAAAATGTTTCGGCTCTTATCAGAAAACGCATTTCCCAGAACGGCTTGGTCGTTTGCGTCGCATTATCTGGGTTTTCGGGAGAAAAGACGTAGTCCCGGCGCACAAAAAAGGGCAACCGAAGCTGCCCTTGTGGGGTTCGGGTTCCGGTTAACGCCGCCGCCGAAGCATCGCAAGTCCGCCGAGCCCGATCAGGGCGAGCGTCCCGGGCTCTGGAACGACCGAGATCTCATCGAGGCGGTAGTCGCCGTCGAAGGTTCCGGTGATCGTAATGACGATCTCATTGACGTCGGAGAAATCCGCCCCGCCGTCGGCGCCGGTATCGGAGAAGTCGCTGAAGAAATCCACCTGGTCGGTGTACGCCCCGCCGACGTTCGTGGTCAGAGACGCTTCGCTGACGTGGGTGTCGTCGGTCTCGATCGTGATGTTCACGCCGGCCTGGTACTCATTCGAGAGCCACTCGAACTGCATCACGTCATTCGCGCCGCCAGCGGTAAGGTCGGACGAGAGCCCGGAACCATTGGCATTGTAGGTGAGGGTCAGGGTCCCGCTGGCGCCGCTGGAGGCGAAGTTCAGCACTTCCGAGCCGAAGGCGTTGGCGAAGACCATGACATTGCCGCCCGGCTGGATGTTGGTTACGAGGCAGTCGGTCTCTCGCCACGCACCGATAACGTTGGCGCCGCAGTCATCGAGGTCGTTGTCGGCCGTGTAGGGCAGGATCAACTGGGAATCGCCGGCATTGAAGTCGTCGATGACCATATACCCGGCCATCGCAGGGGCGGCGAGCAGCAGAACGCACGTGAGCGCAGCGAGTTTGACTTTGATGAGCATGAGCATCTCCTCCGGTTTTCTGTCGGCCGGATCGTCGGCAAGACTTGAGCGGTGAGCAAATGCGGACGACCGGCTGAACTATTGCCACCATTCTAACCGATTCGGGCGATCCGTCAAGTGCAATCGCCGGGGTTGCGGAATTTTATAGCCGATCTTCGCGAAATCGCCACAGGGGCTCTTTGAAAGGAAAAAAGGCGCCTGCGCCGTGGCGCAAGTGCCTTTGAGTCGGGGACGAAGGCTTCCGGTTTCCCGTCGCGGTCGCTCAGGCCCTCCGACGGCGACGCAGCAGCGCCGCCCCGCCGAGCCCGAGCAGCGCCAGGCTCGCCGGCTCCGGGGTGATCGTGATCTCCTCGAGCAGGTATCCCGCGTTGTCAGCGCCTTCGAGCATCACCGTGATCGAGGTGACGGCGTTGAAGTTCGCGCCGCTTCCGCCGACGTCCGTCAGGGAAGCGAGGGGGATTGCCTGGAGGGTCGGGGTGTCGGAGAAGCCCGCCGGGGTCGAGAGCGTCAGCCCGTTGAAGTCGGTGGGGGAGCTGTGAATCCGGACGGTGAGTTGGCCGGCGAAGTCGATGGTGTTCCACAGGAAGTCGATGCTGTCGTTGATTCCCGCGTCGGTGATGTCGACCGGGGAGAAGCCGCCCAGCGCCGCCCCCGAGTAGACCAGGTACATCCCCCCAGAGGTCAACGGGCTGCCGGTCAGCGCCGCCCGCCCGGTGGGCTGTCCGCCGCCCATCGTCGAGTTGATGTTCACCATCGAAAACAGCGGGCCGCTGTTGGTCAGTTCGACATAGCGGTACTGGCCGATCACGCCTGCGAGCGGGCCCTCGGTGAAGCCGCCGACCAGGTCGGGTTGCCCCAAGGCCGGACCGGCCATGTGATCCTGACCTCCGGACTCGAAGGTATCGACGGGAATGTGGGCGGCAAGAACCGGGCCGGCGAGCAGAACCAGAGCCGTCGCGGCAACGAGCGAGTGAGCGCGAAACATAATGTCCTCCCTGTCCCGGGCTGTTTTGCCGTTCCTCCACGGCTGAGCGCGCCTGGGACGCTGCTGTAAGCAGTCAGGATATGATCGGGACACAACCCCGATCAAGCAATCGAAGTATACCCTGAATCCGGGAAGTGTCAACGGTCAATGTCGGGGGTAACAGGCGGGCGGTTCCGGGCGAGCCGGGCGGGTCTGCACCGGACCGCGGGCGCATGCAGAAGGGGCGCCCCGTCGCGGAGCGCCCCTTCGGGAATCCGGCGTCTTTGCCGCGGGTTACTTCCGCGGGTGCTTGATCGCCGCCTGGGCGGCGGCGAGACGGGCCACCGGCACGCGGTACGGCGAGCAACTGACGTAATCGAGCCCGGTCTTGTGGCAGAACTCGACGCTGGCGGGGTCGCCGCCGTGTTCGCCGCAGATTCCGAGCTTCAGGTCCGCCCGGGCGGACCGTCCCTTCTCCACGGCGATCTCGATGAGCTGCCCGACGCCTTCGCGGTCGAGGACCTGGAAGGGGTCGTAGTCGTAGATGCCCATCTCGACGTACTGGGCGAGGAACCGTCCGGCGTCGTCGCGGCTGAACCCGCAGCCCATCTGCGTCAGGTCATTGGTGCCGAAGCTGAAGAACTCGGCCTCTTCGGCGACCTGGTCGGCGGTGACGGCGCCGCGGGGCAC
>CAYTQL010000054.1:2894-10146 GCA_964439555.1 uncultured Planctomycetaceae bacterium
CTTCTTGCCCTTGTTCTCGGCCTTGATCTGCTCGAAGACCGCCTCGACGAGTCCCTTCTGGTGGGCCAGTTCCTTCACGTTGCCCACCAGCGGGATCATGATCTCGGCCTTGGCGCCGCGGACGGCGTAGGCGGCTTCGATGACGGCGCGGGCCTGCATCTCGGTGATCTCGGGGTAGGTGAGTCCCAGGCGGCATCCGCGATGCCCGAGCATGGGGTTGAATTCGTCGAGGGACTCGACCTTCTTCTTGATCTGCGCCGGCTTGACGCCCATCGCATCGGCCATCGCCTTCTGCCCGGCCTTGTCGTGCGGGACGAACTCGTGCAGCGGCGGGTCGAGGAAGCGGATGGTCGCCGGGCGTCCCTTGAGGGCCTTGAAGATTCCGATGAAGTCGTCCCGCTGGAGCGGAAGCAGCTCCTCCAGCGCCTTGCGCCGACCGGCCTCGTCCTCGGCGAGGATCATCTTCCGCATGCTGACGATGCGGTCGTCCTCGAAGAACATGTGCTCGGTGCGGCAGAGCCCGATGCCCTCGGCCCCGAACTTGACGGCGACGGTGGTGTCGTGCGGGGTGTCGGCGTTGGTGCGGACGCCGAGCTGGCGGTACTTGTCGGCGAGCTTCATGATGGTCCCGAAGGGCCCGGTGAGCTTGGGATCGACGGTTTCGATCTTCCCGGCGTAGACCGAGCCGGTCGAGCCGTTGAGGCTGATCCAGTCGCCCGCCTTGATGGTGGTCCCGTTGGCGGTGAGCTTCTTGCCCTTGTAGTCGATGCTGATTTCGCCGCATCCGGCGACGCAGCACTTGCCCATTCCGCGGGCGACCACCGCCGCGTGGGAGGTCATCCCGCCGCGGGAGGTGAGGATGCCCTTGGCGGCGCTCATGCCGCCGATGTCCTCGGGGCTGGTCTCGATGCGCACGAGGATGCAGGGCTCGCCTTCCTCGTCGAGCTTCTCGGCCTCTTCGGCGGCGAAGACGACCTTGCCGGTCGCGGCGCCGGGGCTGGCCGGGAGGCCCTTGCCGATCGGGTCGGCGGCGCCTTCGCTGGTGCTGTCGAAGGTCGGGTGGAGCAGTTGGTTGAGGCTGTTGGGGTCCACGCGGCAGACCGCCTCTTCCTCGCTGATGAGCCCCTCCTTCATCATCTCCACGGCGATCTTGACCGCCGCGGCGGCGGTCCGCTTGCCCGTCCGCGTCTGGAGCATGAACAGCTCACCCTTCTCGATGGTGAACTCGACGTCCTGCATGTCGCGGTAGTGCTGCTCGAGCGTCTCGCGGATTTCGAGCAACTGGCGGTAGGCGTTGCGGTCCTTCTTGTTCAGCTCGCTGATCGGCAGGGGGGTGCGGATGCCCGCGACGACGTCCTCGCCTTGGGCGTTCATGAGGAATTCGCCGTAGAACTTGTTCTGCCCGGTCGCCGGGTTGCGAGTGAACGCCACGCCGGTGCCGCTGTCGTTGCCCATGTTTCCAAAGACCATGGTCTGGACGTTGACGGCGGTGCCCAGCAGTCCGCGGATGTCATTGAGCTGGCGGTACTTGATCGCGCGGGGGTTGTTCCAGGAGCCGAAGACCGCGTCGATGGCCGCCTGGAGCTGCTGGCGGGCGTCCTGCGGGAACTGCTGCTTGTCCTTCTTGTAAACCTTCTTGTACTCCTTGATGACCTCTTGGAGGCCCTCGGTGTCCAGGTCGGTGTCCAGCTCGACGCCGCGCTTGTCCTTGACCTTCTGGAGAGCCTCCTCGAAGTGCTCGTGCTCCATCCCGAGCACCACGTCGCCGAACATCTGCATGAAGCGGCGGTAGGCGTCGAGCACGAACCGCTCGTTGCCGGTCAGCTCGATCATCGCCGGGAGGGTCTCGTCGTTGAGCCCGAGGTTCAGGACGGTGTCCATCATGCCGGGCATCGACACGGCCGCGCCGGACCGCACGGAAACCAGCAGCGGATTGGGCCCGGCGCCGAAGCTCTTGCCGGTGGCCTTCTCGAGCTTCTTGATGTTCTCGTCGACCTGCTGGTGCACCCCCTTGGGGTACTTGCGCCCGAGCTCGTAGAACTTCGCGCACGCCTCGGTGCTGATCGTGAAGCCTGCGGGCACGGGCAACCCGAGCGAGCTCATCTCGGCGAGGTTGGCGCCCTTGCCGCCGAGCAGCTCCTTCATCGACGCCTTGCCCTCCGACTTCTCGGGGCTGAAGAAGTACACGTACTTGGTCGTTTTCGCAGCCATCGGAATCTCCACTCTCAAGGTTGCAGGCCGGGTTCGTCGCCTCGGCGCCCCGACCGGGGCAGGAGGCGGGGGGAAGAATCGACCGGGAGGCACAATGCCCGACCGAAACGGAACAGCGAAGACTACTCGCGAGCCCTACGCGTGTCAACGCCTACTTCGATGCGTCGGCGTCCGACGCGCCGCCGATTTCGGCGAGAAGCTTGCGGGCGTCGGGGGTGTTGATCCGCTGGAGCACGCGGATGGCGCGGCCGCGGCGGAGGGCGTCGCCCTCGAGCGTTCCGGAGCTTAGCTTGCGGAGGATCAGCTTGATCCGGGCGGCCGCCTCGGCACTGCCCGGTTTGCGGGCCCGCAGCAGCGGCGCGACCGGCGGGCCCATGCGGATCAGCGCCTTCGTGGCCTTCTCCCGTTGTCGAAACCCGGTCGCGTCGAGTTGGGCGATCAGCTTCGCCGCCCGTTCGGCGTTCACTGCCGGGTGGGCCTTGAGCTTCTTGGCGAGGAACGCCACGGAAGCATCGCCGGCGCCGACGAGCTCCTGCTCGCGCAGCATGCGGCCGGGGACATTCTCCTTCGCCAGCCCGTCCCAGCAGGCTTCCAGGGCGTCCTTCTTCATCTCGAACGGCGCATCTTTGAGAACGTGGACCTGCACGCGCCCGAGTCCCCAGCTTTCGTCCTTCGCCTCCTGGATGTCCTTGCCCGTGAAGTCCACCGTCAGCGTCTTGTCGCGATGCCCGAAGAGCAGGTCGATGCGGTAGACCGAGTCGCACTTCTTCTGCCCGACGGCGCCGAAGGTGAAGGTGTAGCCCAGGGTGTCGATCTGCGCGGCGCCGGTGTGGGCCTTGACCCTATCGTGCGGGAACTCGCCGGGGTACGCCTGCGTGCCCAGTTCCTCGCTCCAGGGGCAGTTGCTGAACGTGGTGGACAGGAGCGTCTGCCCGGCCGCGGCAACCTCGAAGATGTCCGGGGTGTGGACGGAGGTCTTGACCGACCCGTCCCAGGAGCGGATGACGTAGAGCTCGAACCGCAGGATCACGAAGCGGTGCTCGGGGAGGTCCGCGAGCTTCAGCGTGGCGGTCTCGGCGGTGAACGGGCCGAGGAAGGTCTGTTTCCGGGGCGTCGCGGAGGTGTTGCGCGAGGACCATTCCTTGCCCGGGCGCTTGTCGAACTCGGTGACGTAGACCGGCGTACCGATCAACCGGGCGCCGCGGGCCGGGCGCCCCTGCGTGGCCTGCGGCGGGGCATACGCCGCGGCGCACGCCGCCAGGGTCGTCGAAGCAATGGCCACTTGTCGGAAGCGTCGTCGCATACGGTTGCCTTTCACGTGCGTTCCTCGCCGCGACCATGGTAACCGAAGCGCGGGGTGGGGCGACAGTTCCCGCCGGCGCGGAAGTCGCGGTGTCGCTGCGCCGCGCCTGGCGATATACTCTGGCGGCGAAAGCGAGGACGCCATGCCCGAGCAACCGTACAACGAGCTGCTCTCGACCGTGCTCCGCGGGGAGGACCTCTCGCTGGAGCAGACCCGGTTCGCGTTCGATCAGATCATGGGCGGGCTGTGGTCCGAGGCGCAGATCGCCGGGCTGCTGGTCGCCCTGGCCGCCAAGGGCGAAACCGCCGACGAGATCGCCGGCGCCGCGGTCGCCATGCGCGAGCACGTGGTGCCCATCGACACCGGCGGGCGGGAGGTCGTGGACACCTGCGGCACCGGCGGGACCGGGCTGCCGACCTTCAACATCTCCACCACCACCGCCTTCGTCCTGGCCGGGGCGGACGTGCCGGTCGCCAAGCACGGCAACCGCACCAACACCCGCACTTCCGGCTCGGCCGACGTGCTGGCGGCGCTGGGCGTGAACATCGACGCGCCGCCGGAGACCGTCCATCGTTGCCTGGCGGAGGCGAAGGTCTGCTTCTGCTTCGCCGTGCGCTGCCACCCGGCGATGAAGTACGCCGTGCCCGTCCGCAAACAGCTCGCCGTGCGGACGATCTTCAACATGCTCGGCCCGCTGACCAACCCGGCCGGGGCGCGGCGGCAGTTGCTGGGCGTCCCGCGGGCGGAGCTGACCGAGCGGATCGCCGAGGTGCTTCGCAAGCTCGGCGCCGCCCGGGCGATGGTGGTCCACGCCTCCGACGGGCTGGACGAGATCTCGATCACCGCCGAGACGAAGGTCTGCGACATGACGCCCGAGGGCGTCAGCTCCCGCACCGTTTGCCCGGAGGATTTCGGGCTCGAGCGGGCGACACTGGACGACCTGCTGGTCGATTCCCCGGAGCGCTCGGCCGAGGTGCTCCGCGGCGTGCTCGCCGGCCGGGCGGGAGCGCCCGCGGACATCGTCGCCCTCAACGCCGGGGCCGCCCTGGTGATCGCCGGGAAGGCGCGCGACATCCCCCACGGCATCGAACAGGCCCGCGAGTCCGTCGCCTCCGGCGCCGCCGCGGCCGCCCTGGAAAAGCTCATCGACCTGAGCAACGCGGGCTGAGTCGTGCTTGCCCGGAGGGTGCTTGCCGCCCTGGTGTCCGCCGTCCTCCTGATCGGCTGTCACCATCGGCCCGAGCAGAAGGGGTTTGCGGGGCTCACCGACTCGCCGCGGACGGCGGTGGTGCAGCTCTGGTGCGATGAGATTCCCCACCTGGAGGCGATTGCCTGTCACTGCTGGTTCGCTTCCTGGTCGCCGGGGGAGGGGCGCTGGCGACGCTGGGAGGTCTGGCAGGACCCCGGACCGCGGGGCAGCGGGACCGACTGGGGTCATTTGCGGCGGGACCTGATGGGCGTCTGCTCGGGTGTCTCGGACGGGGACGACGGCTCGCCGCCGTGGGTGCTCGCCGAGTGGCGCGGCGCGGAGGCCGAGCGCCTCCAGGCTGTCCTGTCCCGTCCCGAAAGCTACCCCTGGCGCGACGTCTACCGCTACTGGCCGGGCCCGAACTCCAATACCTACGTCGCCTGGGTCCTCCGCGAGGCGGAACTGACAGACAGACTTCCGCCCGCAGCCCTCGGGGCGGGGTACGTGATCTTCGACCGGCCGCGGTGACCGGTCGCCCCGCCCCGCCGGGCATCACGGTCCATCGCTCCATCGCGGCGAATCCGGTCGGGCGCTTGCATCGGTCTTCGCGGTCGTGTGGAATGCCCGGAATTCCAGACCGACGCCCGCGGCGGCGTCTCATGCAAGGAGAGGTTGCGCATCCCATGGCCAAGACGAAGAAGCTCAAGACGGCGATCATCGGCACCGGCGGCATTTCGGGCGTTCACCACGCGGGCTACGAGGGCAGCCCGAACGCGGAGCTCTACGCCATCTGCGACATCCAGCCCGACATCCTCAAGGACAAGGGCGACCGCTGGGGCATCCCCGAGGAGCGGCGGTTCCTCAAGTACAAGGACCTGCTCAAGCTCGACGAGATCGACGCGGTGAGCGTCTGCACGCCCAACAAGCACCACTGCACCATGACCTGCGACGCCCTCAAAGCCGGCAAGCACGTCCTCTGCGAGAAGCCCATGGCCATGGACCCGCGCCAGGCCCAGCGGATGGTCGACACCGCCGCGGAAACCGGCAAGCAGCTCCAGATCGGACTGATGAACCGCTTCCGCCAGGACGCCCGCTACGTTCGCGGTCTTGTCGACGACGGGACGCTCGGCGAAATCCAGTACGCCCGCTGCCAGGCGATCCGCCGGCGCGGCGTTCCGAGCTGGGGCGTCTTCGGGCAGATGGAAGAGCAGGGCGGCGGCGGGCTGATCGACATCGGCGTGCACATGATCGACCTGTGCTGGTGGATGATGGGCGAGCCCAGGCCCGTCAGCGTCACCGGGCAGACCTTCCGCTCGATCGGCGCTACGCCGGGGCACTTCGGGCAGTTCGGGCAGTGGGACTGGCGGACCTACACCGTCGAGGACCTCGCGGCCGCGTTCGTGCGGTTCGAGACCGGCGCGGTGATGACCATCGAATGCAGCTTCATCGCGAACCTCGACCAGAACCGCATGGGCTCGCACATCTCGGGCGCCAAGGGCGGGGCGGGCATCAGCCCGCTGAACGTCCAGCTCGAGCTCAACGGTCACCTCTGCGACTGCACGCCGCAGCACTTCACCACCGTGGACCTCCACGGGGTTCCGGTGAAACTGAGCAACCACGAGCTGGAGGTCCAGAGCTTCTGTCACGCCGTGGCCAACGGGCGGGACAACGAAGTCCCCGCCTCCCAGGCGATCTGGACGCAGAAGATCATCAACGCGATCTACAAATCCGCCGAAAGCGGGCGCGAGGTCAAGATCAAGTAGGGCGCTCAAAGGAAGCGTCCAGCTACGACAGAAGCGGCGAAACGACGTTCCCGGCGCTCGTCGCCCCGGCCGCGACCGGCTGTCGTTGTCGCCGCCGCCCCGCAGACGCACTTCATGCAACCGGAACCTGCCCGGCGGGTCTGGTATGGATGAGGGGACGTTTCGACCCCTGATCGACGGGAGGTGCGCGGTGCAGCGGCGTTACATCATGACATTGGGTGTGCTGCTGGCGACGGCCGGCGGCGCGGCGGGGGACGTCTCGGCGACCGCCGGCGAACTGACGATGGACTGGCGGGAGGGGACGCCCGTCTGGAAGAGCGACCCGCGCCGCAACAGCGCCAACTTCGTGCGCAAGGTTCGCCCGGACGGGGAGCGCACGTTCGAAACCGTCGAGTTGGAGAACCGCTACCTCAAGCTCATCATCGTCCCCGGCGGCGGCGGGCCGGTCGCCCGGGCGATCTACAAGCCCCGCGGGTGGGACATGTTCCACTATTCGGGGCACGCCTCCAACGCCGTGGTCGGCTGGGAGAGCGGCGTCAAGGTCAGCTTCCCGTACAAGGAGCACGGCGTCCGCCTGCCGGACCAGCCGGCGAG
This sequence comes from uncultured Planctomycetaceae bacterium, assembly GCA_964439555.1. GTDB lineage: Bacteria > Planctomycetota > Phycisphaerae > SM23-33 > SM23-33 > CAYTQL01. The sequence goes on from CAYTQL010000054.1 coordinate 9,955, forward strand.
TTGGCGGATCGTCGCGCACGACGATGGGTCCAGGACCGTCGCGATGTGGATGGAGTTCTCCCGGTTCGACATGCCCTGGAACCGCGTGATGTTCGGGCGGTTCAGCAACATGCTCCTCTCCCAGCACGTCACCCTCCGTCCCGGGCGCAGCGACTTCGAGGTCACCTATCGCGTCGTCAACCCCGCCCCGTA
>CAYTQL010000054.1:10156-12083 GCA_964439555.1 uncultured Planctomycetaceae bacterium
GGAACGACGCCCTCTACCCCCGCCTCCACACGAAGGCGAAGGTCTGGCACGACCTGAAAGGAGCCCCGAAGCGGTCCGACGCGGAGTGGATTCTCCCCGTCGCCCACGTCAGCGGGCACGCGGGGAAGAACTTCCGCGAGCTGACCGACGCGATGAAGCTCCAGGGCAGATGGGACAAGGGCGCGAGCCTCTTCGCCTGGGCGCCTCAGCGCCCCTTCGCGGGGCTCTACTACCCCGGACCGAAGGTCAACCGCCTGCGCATCGGCGACCCCGACGCCCGCTTCCTCGGCGCCAAGGCGTGGTTCGCCGGCGAGAAGCACCCGCGCGGGTACGTGGAACTGTGGACGGGCGCCGACAGCGTCTTCGAGCAGGTCGAGCGATGGATCGGGCCCGGCGAGGCGTACGAGGCGACCTGCCGTTACGTGATGACCGAGGGCATCGGCAAGGCGACCTACGCCGGCGTCGAAGCGGCCGTGCACGTCACGCCCGACGGCAAGCAGATCCACGCCGTCACGTACGAGCCCGTCGGGCGGCTCTCGCTGGAGGTCGACGGCGAGCCGGTCGGCGAGGCGAAGCCCTGCGGACCCACGAAGCTCGCCGCCTGGGCGCTCGAACCCGGCGAGCGTTTCCGGGTGACCCTCTCGGCCGGGGGGGAAAAGCTGCTGAGCTTCGACTGGCCGGTGAAGGTCGCGCCGGACGAGAAGGCCTACGCGGAGATCCGCCGCACCCTCGACGCCTCCCGGCCGATCAACCAGGAGCGCCTCGGCGACAGCGAGTCCTACGGTCGGGCGGTTCACCGGGCGAACTACCCGCCCCGCACCGTCGGGCGGGGGCGCGTCCGGCTCCGCCTCGGACGCCTCGACGCCGCCCTGGCGACGCTGCTGGCGGCATCGAGGCCTCGCGAGCGGTCGGGCCGGTCCCGTGACGCCGCCCGGGCGGAGGCGTCGCACCTGCTCGGCGCGACGCTGCTGGAGCTGGGCAAGCCGGCCGCGGCGCAGGTCGCTTTCGCCCGGGCCGCGGACGGGGCGTCGGGTCACCAGAAGCGGGCCGAGGCGGGTCCGGTCCGTGACGCGTACCCGCCCGCCCGGTACTACCTCGCGGTGCTGCTGCTGGGCGGCGAGAAGAAAGCCGGTCAACGTCGCGGCCGGGCCGTGGCGCACCTCGAGAAGCTGCTCAAGCAGAATCCCCGGCACTGGGAAGGTCGGCTCCTGCGGGCCTATCTGCTCGGGCTCGCCGATGGGCGAGACCTCGGTCCGGCTGAGCTGGTCTCCGGCAGGTCGCCGCAACCGGGCCCCTCCGCCGCCGAGAAGCTCGCCGCCGCCGACCCCGCCGACCCGCGGGCATTGTGGGTGTTCCACCAGGCCCTGCGGGTCGCGGAGAAGGCCGATGAGGCCGCCGCGGCGAACAAGGCGCTCGACCGGATGCTCGAGGAGCCCGGCGCGCGGAAGCGGCTGGATGAGTTCATCGCCGCAACGAAAGGGGAGTATGTCCCGTTGAATCGAACGAAGGAGTGGGATGCGGTGAAGAAGGAGAAGTGATGGATTACGAATCCCGAATTGCACATTGCGGGTTGCGGTTCCGGTGCGTTCGGCGCGGCCGGAGGCGCTGGTCCGGCAGGCTGCTCCGGTCGGGCTTCCCCCGCGTACTGCACTGTCGAGCCGCTGCGCCGGAATCCGCACTCCGCACGTCGTGCGCCGCGATCCTCGCCGTTCTTGTCGCCTCCCTCTCCGTTCCGGCCGCCGCCGGCGAGTCGTACGCCGAGGCCCGGAAGATGCTCCCCGATCGCTCGTGCGGGCTCACCGGGCTGCTCGGTCCGTTCCTGTGGGCCCGGGCGGGGGACATCGGCGGCGACGCCCACTTCTGCGACGCTTCGGGGACCCCGAAGCGCCGGGGAGACCACCTGCGCCTCTACCAACTCCTCCGTCTC